>NZ_JAMZMM010000135.1 GCF_024178385.1 Limnofasciculus baicalensis BBK-W-15
ATTAAGGCTGCGAAGTCTTAAGAATCCCCGTGACTTCAGTCCGGGGAGTGTCAACCAGCTCATCCTGATTCAAAAGCAGCCCAACATCAAAAATCTAATATCCAAATTCACGATCTGCTGCGCGATCGCAAAAGCTATGGGGGGTTTTCAGGCTATTGTCTTATAATTGGGTGAGCTACAGAGCAAAGCGCTGATTTTCCTTATGTCAACAACCCCGGTCTCGCATACACGGGGCTTCCAGTCTAAAAACTGAAGCCCGGAAGTTGACCAGCCTCAGTCTCTTGCAGACTACGTTATCGGTAAGCGTTAAAGTTCCTACCAGGAAATGCGTAGCTAGTTTCCTGCTCTAGAACCGAAAAGTTAAACAGGCGTAACGGGTTAAGCCAGTGCTTTTTGGATAGTACCGACCGATAACATTGGCAAAGCTAACTTTACTCGAAAGAGATTGGAGACAACCATATCTCCACTGAGGGGCAACCATATCCCTCCACCCTTTACGGGGTAGGCGGTTAAAACCGAAGAGAGCGCTTTCCTCTCCGGTCTCGCATACACGGAGTTTCCAGCGACGAAGGAATTTTATGAGTCCTCCCCAGCCCCCACAACAGCCGAAAACCCTGATAAATCAGATAACTCAGGCTGTTCAAACGATCCAAGCAAAAGTTAACTTTAATGCAGTGGCCCTTAAGGCCAATGCGAGAGTACCGGAATTGTGGGTGCAAGATGCTACTGCGCCTAAAGCTGATGTCTATCCACTAATCGGCGATCGCTATTTACTGGGGCGATCGTCTAAATCCTGTGATATTGTTGTCCGTAACCCAGTGGTAAGTCAAGTTCATCTGGCTTTGGAACGTTACGGGCGTTCTCAAAGGAATTTTGTAATTAGAGATGAAAATTCGACTAACGGGATTTATCGGGGTAAACGCCGCCTCACTTCCCTAATTTTACGCCACGGTGATGTTCTGACAATCGGACCACCAGAATTAGCTTCATCGGTGCGCCTTCAGTATTTCGATCCACCACCTTGGTATATCTTAGGAATTCGTTACAGTCTTTATGGTATTGGGGGTTTAGTTGGCTTATTGGTATTAGTGGTTTTTATTGAAGCCCTCAAAGTACCCTTACCTCCTTTGCCATCGGGTGTCCAAGGACCTGTTGTCATCTATTCTGATGAGAATGTTCCTCTCCGGCAACCTCGTACATCTTCTCACAGAGAAATGAGGAAGTTATCGGATTTTTCGCCCTATTTACCTAAAGCCTTAGTTGCTTCAGAAGATAGTCGTTATTATTGGCATTTTGGCGTAGATCCCTATGGTATTTTACGGGCAGTTGTGAAGAATCTCCGTGGTGGTGGTATTCGGGAAGGTGCGAGTACTGTTACTCAACAGGTAGCACGGAGTTTATTTCCTGAATATGTCGGACGCGACAATACAGCAGGGAGGAAAATTCGCGAGGCAGTGGTTGCTCTGAAACTGGAGGCATTTTATAGTAAGGATGACATATTAAAGACTTATTTGAATAAGATTTATTTGGGGATTGAAGCTTACGGATTTGAAGATGCGGCTCAGTTTTATTTCGATAAATCGGCTAAGGATATAACTTTATCGGAAGCAGCAACTTTAGTGGCAATTTTGCCAGCACCAAATAGTTTCAACCCAATTGCCGATTATGACACGGCAATAGGATTGCGGAATCGGGTGATCGATCGGATGCGGGCGATGGGTTATATTGGCGATGAAGAAGCATCCAGAGCAAGGCGATCGCGGATTGATGTTAGTCCGAAAGCTAGAGCATTCCTCAATAGTACCAAAGCTCCCTATTTCTACAGCTATATATTCAAGGAAATTCGGGACTTACTTGGAGAAGATTTGGCACAAGAAGGCAATTTTATCGTAGAAACCAGTTTAAATCTGGAAGCTCAAGCCAAAGCAGAAACAGCACTGCGAAACTTTGTTAGTACTAATGGCGCTAACTTACGATATTCTCAAGGGGCGATGGTGACTCTTGATACTAAAGATAGCAGTATTCTGGCAATGGTGGGTGGAATAGATTATCAAAAAAGTCAGTTTAATCGCGCTACTGATGGCCAGCGACAACCGGGTTCGACTTTTAAACTTTTTGACTATACTGCGGCGTTAGATAAAGGTATCCCCGCTAGCCAAACTTATTCCTGTACTCCTCCCATAACTGGAATCAAAAGTTGCGAACGTTCTAGTGGCAATATTAATATGTACCAAGCCATAGCTCAATCGGAAAATGCTGTGGCGATTCGAGTGGCACTGGATGCAGGTTTAGATAGAGTGATTGATGTGGCACGGCGGTTGGGAATTCGCTCAAAACTTACTCCTGTACCTCGATTAGCCATTGGGCAAAGTGAAGTCAATGTTTTGGAGATTACAGGATCTTATAGTGCGATCGCAAATAATGGTGTTTGGAATCGTCCCCATGGAATTAAACGAATTCTCGATAGTGGCGATTGTGCCGATAGAAATAACCCCAAAACCTGTCGGGTAATTTACAGTTTTGACAAGCAAGGAGAAAGGAATATTAAAGCTGTTTCACCCCAGGTGGCAGATACAATGACAAGCCTATTGCGCGGAGTTGTCCAAGGTGGTACTGGGCGTGTTGCTTCACTGGGATTAGGCGAAGAAGCAGGAAAAACGGGTACAACTGACAGAAATGTTGACCTTTGGTTTATCGGTTTTATTCCTAGCCGTCAACTTGTTACTGGAATATGGTTAGGGAATGATGATAATTCTCCCACACAGGGGACTAGTGGGCAGGCGGCTCAGTTGTGGAGTAATTATATGCGCCAGGTGATTGAATAGACTAATCGCTAGACGCTAAAACCTATAAAGTGGTAGCGATAGTTACCCCCAATCTTTTTCCATCCTTGTATAGTAGGTGCTAAAGAGGATAGCACAAACACTGGCAATCCCCCGTGCCAGTTTCATTTTGCTTGTTGGGTTGGTTGTCTGGAATCAGCTACCCTAGCCCATAGCTCTCGAAAGGCACTTCTGCCATTCCTGTAGCGTCTCTAACAGAAGGCGAGCGCAGACAACCACCACAATATTTTCATCCAATCCCCCTTCAGCTTTTTTACATTTAATGTCAAAAGTCCATCATTATTTGATCTAACTGCATTGCTTCATCAAACCTTTATATCTATTTCTGATATCATTGGGAACAAGTAGTAGATTAACTCCCATAGATTCTATCCAGGTACACCAAGCATCACCTTCTCCTACGATTCAGTATTAGGTAATACATTAAATCCTAATATAGACAGAAATCGTACTTATTGGGGAGTCTGAAGCAGAAGGACAGAAGACACGAGTAAAGTTTCATCGGTTCAGCAATAGTGCTGGAGAAAATTTTTATGGTTCAAGCTTACATTGAAAACCGGCAAGAAATTCAGAGAAACCGAGAAATAAGTGCCGCCGTTATCAATATTAGCGGTCGTCAGCGCATGTTATTGCAACGGACTGCTTTGTTCTGTTTTCGGTTAGTCTACAGTCAGAATGAAACCGATCGGCGAATCTGGCGGAATCGGTTGCTAGATACCATCAATTTGATGGAAAAATCCCATAAAGATTTAATCTACGGAGATCCCAGCATCAACCTGCCAGGAATAACATCTGAGTCCATTCGGGATATGTATTTTGGCTCCCCGATGATGGCAGACTATTCTGTACGGCAATATATTACCGCAGTAGAAAAATTAGTCGAAGCACCTGCGGCTGAACTAAATCTAGACAATCCTCATTTTTATTACGTTCAGAGTGCAGCCTCTTACGAGTTGCTCGATATTTTAGACACCATCGTCAGTCAATACGAAAAAGAAAGTAATGCCCAGCTAGAAAGACTTTACGGACAACAAGAAGCCCTCTATCGACAAATTGCCAACGCAGCAGCAGTCGCTCAAGCGCAAACCCAAGAATTAGAAAAATTAATGCTTGAGCTGAAACAATCGCAATTACAAGTTATTCATGCCGAAAAAATGTCCAGCCTCGGTCAATTATTAGCCGGGGTTGCCCATGAAATCAATAATCCCGTTAATTTTATTTGCTCCAATCTCATCTTCGCCCGTCAATACACCCAAGAATTGCTTGGGATACTCAACCTCTATACTCAAACATATCCCACACCACCTCCAGAAATTCAAGAGGAAGTAGAAACAATTGAATTAGAGTTTTTGCTTCATGACTTTCCCAAACTACTTGACTCGATGAAACTGGGCACTAATCGGATTGTAAATATAGTCAAAGCGATTAAAAATTTCTCTCGTATTGATTCAGCCGACTTACAACCAGCAGATATACATGAGAGCATTGACAGTACCCTGGTAATCTTACAGCATCGACTCAAAGGAAGAGGAGAGTTTTCCGGAATTGAAATCGTCAAAAAATATGAAAAAATACCGCCAATCTATTGTTATCCTGGACAATTAAACCAGGTAATTATGAACATCCTCAGCAACGCCATGGATGTATTAGAAACTCAACCTGCCCCAAGAATTATTACCATTCGTACCCAAGTGAGACAAGAGGAATCAGTTGCGATCGGAATCGCAGATAATGGACCGGGGATGACAGAGCAGGTAATAGAAAAAATATTTGAGCCATTTTTCACCACAAAGCCAATCGGGAAAGGTACGGGTTTGGGGTTATCGATTAGCCATAAAATTATTGTGGAAAAGCATGAAGGTTCAATCTGGTGCGTATCGGAGCCTGGAAAAGGAACAGAATTTTGGATTGAGCTACCAATTGAGGGAGGAGTAGGTTCGCTAAATTCTGCCATGATACCAGAGACAAAAGTCGCGTTTTCAGAAATAACCTATCACCGCTGATATTATTGAGCTGTGCATCTAAATTGGATATTTACATTTTTGAAAGGGTTTTTTGGTGTGAAGGTATACAGATTAAATGCGTGACAGCTTAGAATAGGCCTGCCGCCTGTTACACAATATTAGAGCGGGCGAGTCACTGCCGGGTTAGAGTGTGACGACGAGCGATTGGCATAGCTACTCGCCCCTAGACTGAAAATTCCCTATTTCCCATTTAGGCAATAATCCGGGAAAATGAGCTAAGACTTAACCATTGCAAATCATATTTGAGGAGTGACATTGAAAAATACTGTTTTTAGACCAATTTCCCACCTACTCGGTATCGGCGCATTGACAATCGCCAGTAGTAGCCTCTCAGCCCATGGGGAAATCCCCAGTGCCAATAAATCTCTTGAACTATTACCAGCAGCAGGAACAACTTCATTTGTAGAGGAAGGGACAACTCAGGCAGCTCTCACCCAAACACGCCAAGAAACAGTCGATTCTCAGTCTCCCTCTAATGTAGTAAATTCAGCTTTATCGGTTGAGCCAAGGAAACCTAAATATGACCCCCTCTTCGGTTTCAATACTCCTCAACCCAACCTACAGTCTGTAAACCCAACTCGCCATGAACCATCTGTAAACCCAACTCGCCATGAACCATCTGTAAACCCAACTCGCCATGAACAGTCTGTAAACATAACTCGCCATGAGGAGATTAATCCCAATCCTGGTTATATAGCTCATATCGATAAGCCTAAAGCTAATAGTCAGATTGGACAATTAAAACAGATAAGTAACCATCGCGATCGTACCCCAGAGCGAGCAAATAGTGCGATCGCAACGTCAGCCTTCAGGATCCCACGGAGCGCACCAGCCCAGCCAATTGCAGCCAACCCACTAGCCCAGCCAATCCCAGCCCCACCCATCCCAGGTGAAGTAGGCACCTCTGCCCAATTATTAATTGCACCCCAAATCGAACAATCGGTACAACAGGCATTCCGCCTCTTCTCCAACAAACCCAAAACTATATTAGCCCAAGCCGATTTAGATCCCCGTCGCGGTACAACAGCGAGAGTGCCCAACTATATAGGAATCGGTGGCAATCTCGGGTTAAGCGATAACAGTACCAGCACCTCATTAGGTGACGGCGGCTTTGTGGTGAATGGCAAAATTAGTCTAACTCCCAAATTATCATTAAGACCAGCCGCAATTTTAGGTAATGATGCAACGTTTCTGATTCCCCTCACCTACGACTTTTTGATTCCTGCAGTCGATCCCTTTGAACCCGTTCGATTTGCACCATTTCTGGGGGGTGGCCTCGCTATTTCAACTGATGATGATAATAGTATCGGTTTCTTATTCACAGGAGGAATTGATGTTCCCATATCACGGGCTTTTGTTGCCAATGCTTCAATAAATCTTGGTTTTATTGAAGACGAGACAGACTTCGGCTTGATGATTGGAGTTGGTTATACCTTCCCCAAACCTTAAAAAGTCAAAATAGCGCCAAGCACCAGAATTTTAGATTTGGGATTTTCCTTGAATCAAGACTTACACTCATACTCTATCTGTAGGGTGCGTTAGCTACCCTTCGGGAAGGCTGCGCCAACGCGTAACGCACCAAGCAAATTATTAGTAGTGTAGTTGCCTAAATTCGATTAATATCATATCTCCTTAGATTGATTTGTAGTAGGTACTTAAGTACCTACTACAAATCATACTATAACGGATAATCACCTTTGGAGAAACAGAAATGGGTACGGCTACTTTCATTCAAGATGAAACGGAATTTGATTCACTCCTAGCAACTGAATCTTTGCTGGTAATAGACTGCACCGCCACCTGGTGTGGTCCATGTAAATTGATTGCTCCTTTGATGGACAAACTAGCAGATGATTATCAGAATCGCGCTAAGGTTTTTAAACTGGATTTAGATACGAATAAGCTAGTTGCCAAACGATTTGGGATTAAAAGTATCCCCGCTGTAATGTTCTTCAAGCAAGGTGAATTAATGGAAACATTAGTAGGTGTCAAGCCCTACGAAAAATTCACCAGTACCCTGGAACTATTCTTATAAGTCGAAAAACCTAACCCCCCAGCCTGCTTCCCTAGTAGGGCTGTTTCATTCTCCCACAGCAACAGGTTAAAACCTGTTGCTACACTGGCTTTACCGCCCTTCGGCGGTTCAACTTATTTGTTAATAAGCTAATGCAAAACTTGCTAACCTGCGAAGGCAGGTTTTGTCTGTATAGCGACAGATTTCAATCTGTCGTAAAATTTGAGAATGAAACAGCCCTGCTTCCCTAGTAGGGAAGGGGGAGCCGGAAATATTAATCTTAGATCTTGCACCAGCTCCAAAAACCTGCTTTATTCCGATTATTGAAACTTGAAACCCTTAATTATTCATTGAAAAATCTGGTTTTTCAGGTATTGTTAACAATAGTGCAAGATCTCAGTTTAACAAACGATAAACTAAATCCAAATCCAAATAACTCCCATCCCCCACATCACCAGCTATAACCCTAAAAGGTTGTTCAGGTTCTCCCAAACAATCTAATACCAATAAAGCATCAGAAAAATCTCGATCTTTCGTATAATCATTAACAGTAATTATAGTCTGGATGCCAGCTTTTCTAGCAGCAATTAACCCTTGGTGAGAATCTTCAAAAGCCAAACAAACATCAGAATTTAATCCCATTTCCCGCAAAACATACTGATAAATATCAGGGGCTGGCTTTTTCGCAGCCACGATATCGCCCGCTGCAATAACCTCAAACCAGTCGAGACTATCCTTACCTAGCTGCTGAGTCAAAAGAGTAGTAGCATTAGGAAGAGCGCTAGTAGTTGCGATCGCTAAACGTATTCCTTGGCTTCTGGCTTGGTCTATCAATCGCTTCACACCAGGGCGTAAAGGAATAACTGCCTCTGCCAGTAGCTTTTGGTAATGGTGGGTTTTGGCTTTGTGTAGGTTAGCAATAAATTGGGTTAAATCGGCAGGAGGTTGAAAATCGGGACGGTATTTTTGTAAGTAAAAGTGGATGCGCTCCTTACCACCCGCTACCTCAAGTATTTCACCATAGAGGGAAATACTCCAATTCCAATCCAATCCAGCTTCAGCAAAGGTGCGATTAAAGGCGACTCGGTGTCCATCCCTTTCTGTGTCTGCTAAAGTACCATCAACATCGAAAATTAAAGCTTGTAGTTTATTCATTTATTGTGCTACTTGGGTTATTTTGCTGAACATCCGTGTAAATATTGCGATATTTTTTAGCTAAAATCCTTAGTTGACGCTGGAATTTTGGAGAAAATGTCAAACTGATTAATGCTTCATTATTCGACATGTGTATCAATCCGATCCCACAATTGACTGAACGGAATCGGAAGCGCCCAAGGATCGATTTTTCGGTACATGGGTCTAGATCCAGGTACAAGGATTTTCTGGTATTTTATCAAATATCCGAGTATCTCTTCAACCCTCTGCACCTCTCAAACTATTCCTGAGTCTGGGTTTCTGCTTTATGCAGCAAACCCTATATAATGACTGGGGTTAAGACTTTGGAAAACAGGAGTAGTCAGCTTTCCAGAAGGTTGATCTCAGGGGACTTCTATGGAATTTGACCTGCGAAAGGCAATCAATGCAATTTCAGATGTTGTTCAGAACCGACCAGCTCCTATTCGCGAGTTTGACCAAATATACATGAAGGTCGCCGATATGGTGATCCAAGCAGAGTACGTAGCTCGTGTTTTTGACAACAAGGATGTCGTATTTGTTGGGGATGGTGATGGAATTGCACTGTCCACAGCTCATTTGAAAGCTCAAAACGTCATCAATTATGGGCCTAATTCGATCGCTGTACTTGATTTTGACGAGCGCATCGTTAATTCAGTGAGGCGATTTGGTGAAAAACTTTATCCCAAAATAGAGGTTTCAGCATACCTTTATAATGTAGCAGAAGCCTTGCCACCAGAGCATTTTTGTGCGTATGATGCGTTTCACATCAACCCGCCTTGGGGGGCAAGCAACGGTGGAGAAAGTGTCATAGCTTTTTTCGAGCGCGGCAGTCAGGCAACTAAGGATAAAAGCTTGGGTATTGTGGTTATAGCGGACGATCCCGATTTACCTTGGACTCAGGAAGTATTACGGGATACACAAAGCCGTGCCATTGAACTCGGGTACGTCGTGTCTGAAATGCTGCCGCAGTTGCATAGTTATCACCTCGACGACGCACCTGATTTACGTTCATGTTCATGTTTATTGCGACGCATCGATCCCAATCGCATGGAGTCAACATCGAAACCTCTTGATTTAGAACGACTTGAGAATTTTTATGGCAAGAATTCCCCGCTGCGCTTTCGATACGTGCGCGAGCGGGCGACTTTGAACCCCGGCAGGGAATCAGACCAACTCTACATACTTGAAAAACTTGAGGTGAATAATGAACAACAAGATTAAGAATGCAGGTCTGATATTTATGAAAGTAGGTCTGCACGCGCAGGAAAGTATCGAAGATATCATCAAGCGTAAACAACGCGAGTTTGAAGAGACAGGTTCGATTTTCTGGGGTTATGGTGGCAATACCTGCCATCCTCTAAAGATGGTTCAACCGTTTGCACAACAAGTAGAAGGAAGTGGCAACCAAGTCCTTATTGTTATGCAGAAAATGAACTCTAGACACGCTGCTCCGCCAGAAATTGCTAAAGAGTATTCGGATGATGGTGTAAATTGGCAACCGATTCCCAAAGGTATAGAAGTTCGTGGATCGCGCCATGCGTTGGTTCTGGATGAGCTGAGGCTGGAGGAATTCGACTTGAATCTAGGTGAACTAGAGGTTGGAGTCGGTCCTAGTCGCGGACGTAAAGCCGATCAGTATTTGATTGGTCAGGCAGACAAAGGATGCTTTCTTTACAAGCCTTCAGAGCTACCAATTGAAGAGAATGAACAGGTCATAAAGCATATTGAGCTGGTTGCTCGCGTTAAAGCACCCTATGCAGTTTTCCTCAGAAATTAATCAGATGGTACATAAAGTAAAGTACCAGTTTTCCTGCGTAAGTCACTGATGTACGAAGCAAAGCCCTCCTTCACTGATTCAAAATCAGCCGGGACTGTTACCCCAAAGACGTTATTCAGCGTCTTATCAACATCCGGCTTGGCTCGTACCAGTTCTTGAATGAGGGTAAATCGATACTCAGCTAACATGGAAAACAGGACTTCCACGGAAACTACACGACCTGCTAGAGCTTTGGAGACATGAGCTACAGAATCATAAGAGCAAAGTGCCTCAAGAGAGCGCTTGTCACCTGTAATTACAAGTGTATTCCTGTTATTAGCAGCCACTGCGAAGAGTAGTGCTTCTCCAGCATCAATATTTGGAACAGCGTTCAGGATATCCAATAAATCCGGGTCGGCTAATCCAGCATCCAGTCGATTAGAGGTTTTAAAGAATGCTTCCAGCCTTGCTGCACTTTCCTCATCTTTACAAAACCGCAAGCGATTTTTAGCAGGCAAGAGTCGGTATTTAGCGGCTGGAAGTACACTCACGTCAGTAGGAGTACATTTGAATAGAGCTAGAGCTTGATCGAGCAACCCATAACGCGCAAGTTTGAGTAAGGCATCGTTATCAATCAGAAGTGACTGGTTCATGAGCTACCTGAAAGCAACGTATGAACCAGCAACCTTATCAAGCTCATTGCCAGAATCAGTAACCCTGACAAGAAACTCGATAGTATCCGTTGGTAGTGCTTCAGGCTCGATACCGCCCCACATTGCTTCACCGATGACCGCCGATGCAGGCGGATTATCACCCTGTAGCAACTTCGCCGCAGCAATACCAATGCCCCATTTGCCAGACTGATTCGCAAAATTCAACACAATATGCCCAGGATCGATTTGGTTTGCCTTACCAAAGTCATATGCAGTATCCGCCAATTCCCTAAAATTAGCCTGATTCGCCAAGGTGTAAGTTGCCTTTTGCCTGCCGTTTAACAGCTCGATCGCGAACATATCGGCGGCACGTTCGTCCAAATCATTATCCTTTGAGATAGATGAGTCTTCACTGAGTTCCTCATCGACCAATATTTCGCCCGGTAGTACATGCCCAAGCACTATGTGGGCGATTTCGTGAGCCAAGATAAAGAGTTGCCATGCCCAAAGCGGTGATACTTTTGATAAAATAATGACTGGTCGATCGCCAGTATGAACCACCATACCATCCATCTTCACGACACCTTGACCGAGTTCTGCTAAATAAACCACAGGTACACCATGCGACCAGCAGCTCATCAACAAATTTCTTAGCCCCAACCATTTACCTGGAAAAGAACCAAGCACGTCTTGGCGCAGAGCATCGGCACTGCCTGCAAACAAACTGAATTCCACTCGGCAAGCTGATGCAACAGATTCAGCAACGCTAATAGCAATTGATGTCGCAGCCGTTAGGTTCTTTGACTTTTTCGGTATCGAGCGCTTGTACTTTATGTCACGTCGCTCAAGTGATTCAACTCGCGGATTTACCGCAAAGAGGGGACTCGCACGAAGACCCAATCGTTTCGCCAGAATTGTTGCAATCTCCGATGACACTGTAGCATCCGATAGCACTTCCGGTGTTACCCACTCCGGCAGCAAAATATTTTGCAGGCTGCGCGGGAAGCCAGCAGACTCAAGTGACCTAAAAATCATGTCAATCTGGCGATCGGGTACGCTCAAGTGAATCTCCTGCTAAGTCATCTGTTTTTATGTGTAGCCCTTTCAATTTTTATGATAACCCTGAATAACACTTGTCTAGCTGCTGGTAAGATCTAATCGCTTGGAGATACATATTGACAATGAACAAGTTACCACCGACATTCTGCTGGACAAAAATGGGGACTGAAGCCAGTGAAGAGTTGACAGCAATTATTCGTAGGAAGGAATGGGAGCGGCAGTTATGTAACGGATTCTTTTTATGGGGGATTGGTCAGTCTCTGGGTGAAAACGCCAAATTTGCTGCTCGTGACATACCATCTTTGCGTGCGATTTTTTCTCCGATGCCCAGCAAACCAAAGGCGATCGATGTAGCACCGACTGGAGTTGTCTTGTGGAACGCATGGGTTGACGCACAAGGACAAACACGACAATTACCAATTCACTACTTTGTCACTAGCCGTGCATCTTTGCCTTCGGGCAGAAAAAAAGAGAATCATTACGCTCTGGTATGTTTTTCTGACAGGGCATTGGATGCACAGCAAGAAGATACGTGCATCGACCCTCGCCACCTTCGTAACATAACAACAAATAAACCTCTTGGACCCTCACAGGTGACGGCTGTTGTACGTGTCTTGAGCCAGAAAGATGAGAGCTGTGATAGTAAAAGCTATGCTGTTAGCTTTACTACTCAACTCTGTCCACCATATTGTGTGCAACTAGCCCAGCCAGTGCTGCTGGAAGCAAGCAAATTGATTGAGATTAAAGCAATTTCGGACTCGGGCAACATTGAATCGTGGCGGACTTTGGTGAGACATCTGCGTTCCCGGATAGTCGATCGGATAGATTGGGTTCAATGTACGCTCGACTTGGGTGAGATCTCTATGCCCCTTGATTGGGAGGACAAAGTAAATTCTTTAGCTTTTCAATATCCTTATCTGTAGAACTCAGATCTTGTACCTGCTCCAAAAACCTGCTTTATTACGATTGTTGAAACTTGAAACCCTTGATTATTCGTTTGTTTCTCTACTCTTGCTACTACAGCAAAAATCTGCAACATGAGTGTTCGCAAAGCTCAATCAACCCTCAAATCTCTGGAAAGCAAAGGTTTAATTCAGAAAAAGCAGCGCAAAGGTCGCACAGACGTTTACAATCTGGCTCCTGATATCAGGGATAAACTTCAGGATATTAGGGATAAACTTCAAGCGACCAGAAAAACAGAGGATGAAGATGAAGATGATTTGGAAGTTTAGAGCTGCTGTGAACCTACCCTGAAAAATCCCATTGGCTGTAAACTGACCTGTGGACTCTCTCAATACTGTCAGTACTCACTCTCATAAACTGTGGGGCGCTGAAGCGGCAAGGCAATCATGACTCAATCTAAGAAAAAAGCAACCACAGTTAATCTCAGTGACCCGCAATACTACTTTAACCGCGAACTAAGCTGGTTAGAGTTTAATAACCGAGTATTGCACGAAGCCACTGACTCTCGTACTCCCCTCCTGGAGCGTCTGAAGTTTATGAGTATTTTCAGCTCAAACCTAGACGAATTCTTCATGGTGCGCGTCGCAGGCTTGAAGCGACAAGTGGAAGAAGGAGTGACTAAGCTGACACCAGATGGTCGCACACCAAGGGAACAACTTGAAGAAATAAGTGCGCGATCGCGTCCTATCATCGTTGCACAACATCAACATTTTGAAAAAGTACTGAGAAGCCAGCTTACAGAAGAGGGTATCCACATTCTCAACTATATGGACTTAAACCAGGAACAGCGGAGTTACCTGCAAAATTACTTTGAGGAGCAGATTTTTCCGGTAGTAACACCTCTGGCGGTAGATCCCAGTCATCCCTTTCCCTATATTTCTAGTCTCAGTCTAAATCTAGCAGTAGTTGTTAAAGATCCTGACACGCGAGAGGAATTTTTTGCCCGGGTGAAAGTCCCCAAAGTCTTACCTAGATTTATTCCTCTGCCCCAAGAATTGCGTCCCTCTAAAGGGGGAAAATCAGCTATTTGGGCAGGGGTTCCCATTGAGCAGGCGATCGCGCATAATTTACAATATCTATTTCCGGGGATGAATATCCAGGAATATCACCCCTTCCGGATTACTCGCAATGCCGATTTATCTGTGGAGGAAGATGAAGCGGATGATTTATTATTAGCTATTGAGGAGGGACTGCGCAAACGTCGTTTGGGGGGTTCCGCTGTCCGGTTAGAAATTCAATCTACCACTCCAGAAGCGGTGTTAGAACAGTTGATCGCGGGGATGGATGAACTCGATCGAGGCGATGTTTACGAGGTTGAGGGTTTACTGGGATTGCGAGATTTGATGTCCCTGATAGATTTGCCAGCTCCCCAACTCAAAGATCCGGTTTGGACACCAGTAATGCCGCCTCGCTTACGTTCATCTTCAGCAGAGGAGGAGGGAGAAGATTTTTTCAGTTTAATTCGCAAATCAGATTTGTTGGTTCATCATCCTTATCACTCCTTTGCGGGAACAGTACAGCGTTTTATTACTCAGGCAGTAGACGATCCGGATGTGCTAGCGATTAAGATGACTCTCTACCGTACCTCCGGTGACTCGCCAATTGTTGCTGCTTTAATTAATGCAGCAGAAAATGGCAAACAAGTTGCGGTATTGGTAGAATTGAAAGCCCGTTTTGATGAAGAGAATAATATTGTTTGGGCGCGGAAGTTAGAAGAAGCGGGAGTCCATGTAGTATACGGATTAATTAAGCTTAAAACTCATACTAAAGTTGTCCTGGTAGTTCGTCGGGAGGCAAATAAAATTCGCCGCTATGTCCATATTGGGACAGGAAATTATAATCCCAAGACTGCTAGACTTTATACTGATGTTGGTATCTTAAGCTGTCGGGAAGATTTAGGAGCAGATTTAACTGATTTATTTAATTATTTGACAGGTTATTCTCGGCAGCGCTCCTATCGTAAGCTATTGGTTGCCCCTGTGAATTTGCGCGATCGCACTATTGGGATGATTCGCCGGGAAATCGACCATTGCCGCAATGGTGGCAGGGGTCGGATTGTTGCTAAAATGAATTCTTTGGTCGATTCTAAAATTATTGCTACCCTCTACGAAGCCTCTCAAGCTGGGGTTCAAATTGATTTGATTGTCAGAGGTATTTGCTGTTTGCGTCCCGGTGTGGCAGGGGTGAGTGACAATATCCGGATTATTAGTATTGTAGGGCGATTTTTAGAACATTCACGGATTTTTTACTTCCAAAATCAGGGAGAAGAAGAGGTATATATTGGCAGTGCAGACTGGATGCCTCGGAATTTAGATCGTCGAGTGGAGGCGGTTGTCCCTGTAGAAGATCCGGAGATTATCAAAGACTTGCAAGAAATACTGGGCGTTATGTTAGCAGATAATCGTCAAGCTTGGGAATTGCAATCTGATGGTAACTACGTTCAACGTCAGCCTACTGAGGGTACTAAAGAGGAAGCATCTCAAAAGATTTTAATGGAGATGACCAGCGGATGCCGTATCGGGGAGTAGGGGATAGGGG
>NZ_JAMZMM010000592.1 GCF_024178385.1 Limnofasciculus baicalensis BBK-W-15
CTCCCCACTCCCCACTCCCTACTCCCCAATAGGAATCGCGATCGCAAATTCCGTTCCTTTTCCCAATACTGAAGTACAATTGAGACTCCCACCATGAATTTCTTCCACAATCCGACGGCTAATAGATAATCCAAATCCCGTACCTTTCCCCACAGGTTTCGTAGTAAATAATTGCTCGAACATCCGCGATTTAACTTCCTCTGTCATACCCGTACCATTGTCTTGAATTTCAATTACGACTCCTTGTTTATCTTTAGTCAATTTTGTTTTAACTACGATCCTGTTAGGATTAGCTTCAATTTCCTCAAAAGAGCGATTGAGATTATCCTCTTCACAAGCATCAATACCATTAACAATAATATTCATAAACACCTGATTAAGTTGTCCCAAATAACATTTAATATTAGGAATATCCCCATATTCTTTCACGATCCTAATTCCCGGACTTTTACTATTCGCTTTCATGCGGTGTTGTAAAATCATAATAGTACTATCAATTCCATCATGAATATTGGCTAATACCTTAGATTCAGTATCCCCACGAGAAAAAGTACGCAATGAATTACTAATAGCAATCAGTCGGTCTGTACTTCCTCCCATTACTACAAGCATTCTTGGTAAACTATTAATAATATGATCTAAATTAATATCTTCTGCGTACTCTGCAATCTCATTGCATGAATTGGGAAATTGTTCCTGATATAATTGTAAATAAGTAATTAATTTTTGAGCAGCATCATTCACCAAAAAAATAGAACCTTTAATAGAAGCAAGTGGATTATTCATTTCGTGGGCAAGTCCAGCCACTAATTGACCGAGAACCGCCATTTTTTCATGCTGAATAAGTTGAAGTTGTGCCTGTTGTAACCGGAAAAGAGTTTCTCGTATTTGTTTGACATAAGCCAATGTTTTGTTAATAGTAATAATTAGATCGTCAAAATCAATAGGTTTAGTAATAAAGTCAAAAGCACCACAATTCATGGCAGCTCTAATATTTTTCAGATCGCCAAAAGCAGAAATGACAACCGCTTTAATATTCTCATCTATCTCCCGAAGTTTATTGAGCAAAGTCAACCCATCCATCTCAGGCATACTCAGATCCGTAAGTACCATATCGATAGTGCGATCGCTTTTTATTTTTTGTAAAGCTTCCTTCCCACTGCGGGCAAATATCAACTCAAATTCTTTAGCTCTAATTTTCTTCCTCAATCGCTGTCTCAGGAGAGATTCTAAATCTACCTCATCATCGACAACTAAAATTTTGGCTGGGATCATGACAATATAAACTGCAGACTATATTATTAATTACAGTATCATTCATACTGCGATTCGTGTTCTGACTATCCTATAATATCTGCATTAAAGAATAGGGGATGGCGAATAGGGGATGGGTGAAACTATTTTTTACCTACTCCCTTTGCAGCAGAAGATTATCTATCTCTTCCTTTGTGTCTCAGTGTCTTAGTAGTTTATTAAATAGTTATTCTTCATCCTTCATCCTTTTGATTTGGGAACCCTAACTCTCTATAATCTGTCTAATGACTAAACTAGATCAACTTCACAGAAAATTAAACAGCATGATTAGCCGTAAGTTTTTCCATAAAGTCGCTGCTAGTGTGGCAGTTACGGGGATGATACTCTCCATTGTCATCGATATAGCAGGAGCAGCTACTCGCCTGAAAAATGGCGATACCGTCAATGGGTTTATCCAGACGAATTCTCCCAGCTTCCGCTATCGCAACCAATCCCTGCGCAACTCTCCCTTTCAGAATGCTGCTGGCGAAGAATATATTTTTAACAGCAAGCGAGGGGATACCATTCAAGTCACTGTTGAAGTTGAAGATGGTAGTACTCTCTTACCCATCTTAGTTTTAACCTCTTCACAGACAGGTAACCAAGTTGCTTACAATGACAAAACTCGCTCTTTAAGCTATAAGGTAACCGCAGATGGCGAATACAGACTCCTTATTTTAGGACAAAACAACACCAGAGGGAGATACACTGTTGCCATTTCCGGGATTACCGGAGATACTACTGCTCAAACTCCCCAACCCACATCTACACCCAGCAACGATCCCAGACGACTACTCCTGCAAAATGAATATGGGCTAACTCTCCTCGATAAATGCCCCGCCACAACAGATAAGTTAGTAGTTGCCAATTTCCCTGAATACGGTCAAACTTATACCTATTGTGGCAACCCAAATCGTTTCCTACGAGCAGGACAATATACTTACGATCTTGCCAGTGGTGACTTAAAACCGGGCGCACCTGCCACTACAGGTTCAAATCCCTCAACTCCCCCTGTCACTGCAACTACAGATCCCAGACGACTACTCCTGCAAAATGAATATGGGTTAACTCTACTCGATAAATGTCCCACTATCACAGATAAGTTAGTAGTTGCCAATTTCCCCGAATACGGTCAAACTTATACTTATTGTGGCAACCCTAATCGTTTCCTACGAGCAGGACAATATACTTACGATCTTGCCAGTGGTGACTTAA
>NZ_JAMZMM010000593.1 GCF_024178385.1 Limnofasciculus baicalensis BBK-W-15
AAAGAAACCGGGTTTCTGCGCTACACACCATACAACCAAAACCCCCTCTAAGACTTTTAACTCAAAATTCAAAACGGACTTCGTCCCGCTGCGCTAACAAAACTCAAAACTCCTCCCCACTCCCCACCAAGCATAATTCTGAGATTTATGATAAAGTCTTATAGAAACTTTACGAAGCAATTTTATAAATGAATTTATTGGTTGTGGGTGCAACTGGCACCTTGGGTAGACAGGTAGTTCGTCGCGCTCTCGACGAAGGTCATCAGGTGCGCTGTTTTGTCCGGAGCCTCCAAAAAGGAGCCTTTTTAAAAGAATGGGGAGCGGAGCTAATCCAAGGAGATATCTGTGAGGCAGAAACAATTCCACCCGCATTGGTAGGGATTAATGCGGTAATTGATGCCGCAACTTCCCGTGCGACAGGCTCTCTGAGCATTAAACAGGTGGATTGGGATGGCAAAGTCTCATTAATTCAAGCAGCAGTTGCTGCTAAGGTGGAGCGGTTTGTCTTCTTTTCTATTCTCGATTCCCATAAATTTCCTGATGTACCTCTGATGGACATCAAGCGATGTACGGAACTATTTCTGGCAGAATCGGGACTCAATTACACGATTTTGCAGCCTTGCGGCTTTATGCAAGGGCTAATTATGCAGTATGCGATTCCAGTTTTAGAGAAACAAGCGGTTTGGATTACTGGAGAGACTGCGCCTATTGCTTATATGGATACTCAGGATATCGCCAAATTTGCCGTTCGTGCCCTTGATGTGCCAGAAACAGTCAATCAGACTTTTCCTTTAGTGGGTACTCGTACTTGGGGTGCTGATGAAATTATCAGCTTGTGCGAAAGGTTATCTAATAAAGAGGCGAAAATTTCTAGAGTACCCCTGAAGGTATTGCGGGTGATGCGGGGCATTGGTAGATTTTTCCAGTGGAGTTGGAATATTAGCGATCGCCTAGCCTTCGCTGAAGTGTTGGCAACGGGGAAACCTCTAAATGCGCCGATGGAAAAAGTCTATCAGGTTTTTGGCTTAGATCCAAAGGACACCACTACTTTGGAACCATACATGGCAGAGTACTTTACCCGGATTATGAAAAAGCTCAAGGAAATCGATTACGAGAAAGAAAAAGCCAAAAAGAAGAAAAAAACACCCTTTAAATCCTCCCAGCGTTGAGCGGAGATTGCCTCAACTGTAGCAAGTGCGATCGCGTTAGCGTTAAGCTAGGTACTTCTAATCTCGTTTAAATCTCCTAAATCTGGGCATTTTCTCAAGCGAGATTGGGATCGTGCTGCACTAGCCAGATATTTCCGTACATTATTGGTAACTATCTGGTAAAAATTAATTATTTACAATGCGGACTGGTGAGGGTGGGAAAAGCAGGAATAATCTATAACGATATGAAACCCGTGGCTTATCGTGTAGCTTTGGAGTTACAAGACAAGCTGACAGCAGCGGGTTGGGAAGTCTGTATGGCAACCGGAATCAGCGGGATTTTAGGTTATTCTCGCCCTGACTCCCCAGTTTGTCACACACCGCTGGAAAAGTTAGCCCCTCCTGGTTTTGATGAGGAGATGGCTTTTGCGATCGTGTTGGGGGGAGATGGTACTGTTCTGTCAGGATTTCGCCAAGTTGCTCCTTATAATATTCCACTCCTAACGGTAAATACTGGTCACATGGGGTTTCTCACTGAGACTTATGTCAATCAGCTACCTGATGCTGTGGATAGATTATTGGCAGGGGAGTATGACATTGAAGATCGGACAATGTTATTGGTACAGGCACTGCGAGGGGAGCGCTTGTGGTGGGAGGCTCTCTGTTTAAATGAAATGGTGCTACATCGAGAGCCGTTAACCTGCATGTGTCATTTTGAAGTTCAGATTGGGCATCATGCACCAGTGGATATTGCCGCAGATGGTTTGATTATCTCTACTCCGACAGGCTCGACAGCCTATTCCTTGAGTGCTGGGGGAACGGTAGTTACTCCTGGCGTACCTGTCCTGCAATTAATGCCGATTTGTCCCCATTCCTTAGCGTCTAGAGCGTTAGTATTTGCTGATACTGAAGAAGTAATGGTGTTTCCAGCTACGCCGAATCAGTTGGTGATGGTGGTGGATGGCAATGCGGGTTGTTATATATTGCCAGAAGATCGGATTAGGTTAGTGCGATCGCCTTATTCTGCTCGATTTATTCGCTTACAACCGCCGGAGTTTTTCCGAGTTTTGCGGGAAAAGTTGGGTTGGGGTTTGCCTCATATTGCGAAACCGACTTCGGTGGAGTTGCCTTGAGGGGATGGAATAAGGAAACACTAAGACACTAAGACGAGGAAGAAAAAATACTTAACATAAGTCAATAAAATTAAGTAATTGGCATAAATACTTAACAGAAGTTAACAAAGCCAGGTACTTAACATAACTTAACAAAGTAGAAAACGGCTGAAAGTGGCTTAAATTCGTTAATCTTTATTAAGATTAATTCTCAATACTTGACGAGATTGCGTCGTTTCAGCTA
>NZ_JAMZMM010000136.1:0-4544 GCF_024178385.1 Limnofasciculus baicalensis BBK-W-15
CCCGCAATCCATAACGGTGAACATAATCTTCCCACATAGTTACTAAGTTTTTGGGGCAAATAATTAGAGTTTCCAGGAAAAAATCATCTTCTAAAATCTTAGCTAAAGTAGTGGCAATTAAGGTTTTACCCAAACCCACCACATCCCCCACCAGTACACCACCTCGGCGGTTGACGTGACGGGCAGCAATTTGCACCGCTGCTTTTTGGAAGTCAAACAATTGGCTAGCAATATTCCTGGGGATGTGATATTCAGATAAACCTGCTCTTGCTTCCTGGGATAAGTGATAGGCAATTTTTAGATAAATGTAGTAAGGTTTAATTGAAATTTCTCTCGCCCAACTATTATCGATAATCTCAATAAGTTCTTGAGAAATATCTACACACCAACGATCGTTCCATCGGTCATCAAACCACTTTTGCAACTTTTGACAAGCATCATGATCTAAAACATCAATATTTAACTCACCTTGATGTTCTAGCCCAGACAAAGTAAGATTACTACTACCCAAAAAGCCGATAGTGGGATTATTAATATCATTTCGATGAATGAGATAAAGTTTAGCATGAAGCGGATATCTCAGAAATAATTTAACAATAACTTTCTGACTTTTAATTTGCTGACTCAGCCTCCGTAAACCTGCCTCATCCTGATTAGTAGGTGCGCCCCAAGTTAATTGTTCGCAGAATTCTTGAGCAATTTGTTTCTTATAGCGAATCACCCCACTATTATCAATCCCGATATCTTCCGGCGCAAGTTTCAAAGATAAATGAACATCATCCTTGGGTAACCGCTGCATCCCCACTAAAAGACGACAACAGGAACCCAATCCACCAGAAAACTGGTTAATTTGATCGTCAATTTTCCGCCAACCTCTGAGATTGAAATAGCCCACACAAAAATCAGCCTGTTGTGAAATTTGTAGTGTATCCCGTAATGTGGGAAGGAGGGATTTTTCTATGTTGTCAAAGATACGTGGCATTTTTCCTAGGGGTGTTAAGGAACAGGAACTTGAGAAATAAATGGAAGACGAGATATCTCCACAAATTAGATCTTTATCTATACAGGGTAATGGGTTTAGATTATTTCTTGGAGATGTATTGAATAGAAACCATTGGCGTAATATGGCGATTGTTTATAGCTTATAGCAATAGTTCTCAAATTGTTTGATAACGTCGCTGATTTGGTATGGCATGAGTTGCATATTGCTATATGCTTTTTCAGATGTAGCTGGATCTCCCCGATCTGTAGCCTTCAGATATTCACTCATATTGTAATGAGTTGTAATAATAATATCCAGAAATTGTTGATGCAGTTCCTGGATTTTAGGATCGCTAAATTTATGAATTCCTAACTGATCGATCTCAGTTTGGAGAACTACCAAGAGATTTTCTTGCATTTCCCGTTGGGTGTTGCGATCGTTCTCCTGGGCAGTGAAGCGCTCGTTAAAGCGAGTCATCGCACCCTCAAAGCGCTGACATTGAGAGGATTTGGACTCGGTGACTGGTTGAGCGTGAACTCTAGCTGTCTGACTGGTAAGCGCGATCGCAACCAGAGCTAGACTGAGTAAGGAATGACGAATTTTCATTTTGAATCAGACTCAACTAGTATGAAGAAATTTCAGTTTTACGCTCAGTCTAACGACTTACCACAAAGATTTGTTCTGAGATGAGTCAGTTTGTTTATTGGTACAGCGGCATTATTGTGCTGTTGTGGAGGGATATCCTACCTCGACCCAACCTACAAATATACTGTGACATAATTAATAGTTAGCTCTCATCTTCCGTTATCAGAAAACTGCCATGGCAACACCAACAAACGCGATCGCAATCCACGCCGCTGAAGTACCCCCACGCACCAAGCCGTCAAACTATCCAGAGCCTTTTGCATCGCGGATGGCGGGGAGGGAAAAACGCGCACTTGGCGACATCTTTGGCATCACAAACTTTGGTGTCAACCTGACAAGATTAGCCCCAAACGCAATTTCTGCCCTCCGTCATGCTCACTCCAAGCAAGACGAGTTTATCTACATCTTGCAGGGGAATCCCACGCTGCAAACTGACGAAGGTAAAATTCAACTCTCCCCAGGTATGTGTGCGGGGTTCAAGGCGGGTACGGGAAACGGACACAATCTGATTAATGAGACATCGGAGGAGGTGGTGTACCTGGAAATTGGCGATCGAACCCCAGGAGACGAAGGAAGCTATCCTGATGACAATCTTCAGGCATTGCTTGTGGAAGGGAAATGGCATTTCGCCCACAAAGATGGCACGCCATATTGATACCGCCAATGGAATATTTGCCGACTTACGAAAAAACAATGAGACAAGCCTTAGCAGACTGCAAAAACCGTATATTTTCCCAACCCTGATTTTTCACTAATGGAAAAACTGTGTGGTTTTGCGATCGCTCTTGGCTGCTTTAAGTTAGAATTAACTAATAACTTGCACGCCTTCCGACAACCCGCCAGTGGTTAAAACCACTTTCTCACAGCTAAAGTCAGTTAAAATTGACTGAATGAATCAGAATTTTAGTCCATTTCAATGGACTTAAGCTATTAGCCGTGGAATTGATTCCACGGCGGGTAATGTTTCAGAATTTCATATCTGGTAGTATAGACAACAATTAAAATAACTCCCATCATGTCCCCTACTGAAGTATTCTACAACCACCTCACCCCCCAAAGCTTCCTCAATCGCAACGCCGCCGTATTTCCTGACAAACCAGCCATAATATATCGGGAAAAACAGTGGACATATTCCGAATTTGCCGCCAGAGTTAATCAACTTGCTAACGCTTTGCGGGGATGGGGATTGGAAAAAGGTGACAGAGTTGCCTTCCTTTGTCCCAATATCCCCCCCATGATAGAAGCACATTTCGCTGTACCTTTAGCGGGGGGTGTTTTAGTGGCGATTAATATTCGTCTCGCACCGAAAGATATCAAGTATATTATCAATGATTCTGGGGCACGTTTGTTGTTTGTCGATACTGAATTATCTCACCTTGTAGCACCGATTCAGGGAGAATTAGAAACGATGGAGGCGATTATTAATATTATCGATGAACAAGCTAATATTTCTGGCGATAAATTATCCGATTTAGATTATGAAGCCTTCTTAGCTACGGGAGAAACTACATCCGTATTATCTTGCTTAGAAGATGAAAATGATTTAATTTCTATTAACTATACTAGCGGCACTAGTGGCAAACCCAAAGGAGTTATCTATACCCATCGCGGCGCTTACTTAAATGCTTTGGGTGAAGCCTTGGAATTAGGAATGGATAGTCGCACAGTATATTTGTGGACTTTACCCATGTTTCATTGTAATGGGTGGTGTTTTACTTGGGGAGTAATGGCAGTTGGGGGCACTCATATTTGTTTGCGGAAGTTTTACCCAGAAACGGTTATTTCTTTACTCATGTCTGAGAGAGTTACTCATTTTTGCGGTTCCCCGACTATTTTAATTATGCTGGTTAACGATAAAGCCATAAAAACATTAAACTTATCCCATAAGTTACGAGTGGCGACAGCAGGCGCACCCCCTTCACCAACTATTATTCAATCTATGGAAGAATTGGGGATTGAAATTACTCATGTTTATGGTTTAACTGAAACTTATGGTCCCCATAGTGTCTGTGAATGGCAAGCCCCTTGGGATGATTTACCAATGGATGAAAGGGCAAAATTGAAAGCAAGACAAGGTGTACCTTATATTCACGCTGCCGAGATGCGAGTGGTGGATGAGAATATGAATGATATTCCTGCGGATGGTATCGCTATGGGGGAAGTTGTGATGCGGGGAAATAATGTGATGAAGGGTTATTTTAATGATGTGGAGGGGACTAAATATGCTTTTCGGGGCGGGTGGTTTCATAGTGGCGATTTGGCGGTAGTTTATCCTGATGGTTATATTGAATTGAGGGATCGGGCGAAGGATATTATTATTAGTAGTGGGGTGAATATTTCTACTATCGAAGTGGAAAGGGCAATTTATCAGCATCCGGCGGTATTGGAGGTGGCGGTAATTGCGATTCCTGATGAGAAAAGAGGGGAAGTGCCGAAGGTTTTTGTTACTCTGAAACCGGATATGGTGGTGAGTGAAAAGGAGATTATTAGTTTTTGTCACGAACATTTGGCGGGTTTTAAATGTCCGAGAGAGGTGGAGTTTTGCGAGTTACCGAAGACGGCGACGGGGAAGGTGCAGAAGTTTTTGTTGCGGGAGAAGGAATGGGTGGGGTTTGAGAAGCGAATTCATTGATTCATTAGAAGTTGAAAAGCTTATTATTGCGTTAGTGGGGAGTGCCACCCGAAGGTTATTGCTTATGGTGCAAGATCTGAGTTATATCTGTCCATCAATCTCACTCAGCCTCATCAAACCCGTCAACAACTACCAGATAAGCAATCCAACGTTAAAATAGAAACAATCCCCTAACTATAACCTACTACCCATGACACTCACCCAAGAATTAGCCCTTCCCCAAAAGATCGCAGAAAATGTTATCTTTCCTTTAGGCGATTTATATAGTGACGAACCTCCCGTGGA
>NZ_JAMZMM010000136.1:4644-14959 GCF_024178385.1 Limnofasciculus baicalensis BBK-W-15
ATACATTTAGAACACCGGATTATTTTTGGTTCGATCCCTATACGTTAGAATTTGCTGGATTTCATTTAGTAGATGGAAAATACCAACCGATAGAACCGAATGAACAAGGACATTTGTGGAGTCAGCAGCTAAATTTATATCTGGGAATTTATCATGGACAAATGCGGTTTTTTACCCCGGAAGGACAAGTAGTTCCTACACCGGAGGAAGTCGCAGAATCAGAACATCAGGAAAAAGAATTAGCTCAAACAAAATTAGAAAGATTAGCAGCCAAACTCCGAGAATTAAACATCGATCCAGATACAATTTAGCGATCGCCCTTAAAATAGAAATAACCCCCTAACTCTAGTATAGCCGCCATGACACTTACTCAAGAATTAGCCCCGCCCCAAGAGATATTACAACAAGATATCCCAGAAAATGTTATCTTTCCTTTAGGCGATTTATATAGTGACGAACCTCCCGTGGAAACTGAACTACATCTAGAACAAATCCTACTATTCCTCAAATGCCTAAAATGGCTGTGGCGAGATAGAAATGACTTCTATGCTGCTGGGAACCTTACCATCTACTACAGTCCTCGACAACGGAAATCAGAAGACTTTCGCGGACCGGACTTTTTTGTCGTATTGGGAACAGAAAGAAAAACCCGTAAAAGTTGGGTAGTCTGGGAAGAAGATGGGAGATATCCCAATGTAATTGTGGAAATACTATCGCCGAAAACTGCTGAAGTAGATAAAGGATTCAAGAAAGAACTATACCAAAATACATTTAGAACACCAGATTACTTTTGGTTTGATCCATATACATTAGAATTTGCCGGATTTCATTTAGTAGATGGAGAATACCAACCGATAGAACCGAATGAACAAGGACATTTATGGAGTCAGCAGTTAGGTTTGTATCTGGGAATATATAACAAACAACTGCGATTTTTTACCCCAGAAGGACAGGTAGTCCCTACACCGGAGGAAGTAGCAGAATCAGAACGCAAACAGAAGGAATCAGAACGCAAACAGAAAGAATTAGAACGTCAACAGAAGGAATTGGCACTAGAACAACTAGAATCAGAACGTCAGGAGAAAGAATTTGCTCAAACAAAATTAGAAAGATTAGCAGCCAAACTCCGGGAATTAAATATCGATCCGGATACAATTTAGCGATCGCTATTAAAATAGAAACAACCCCCTAACTCTAGTATAGCCGCCATGACACTTACTCAAGAATTAGCCCCGCCCCAAGAGATATTACAACAAGATATCCCAGAAAATGTTATCTTTCCTTTAGGCGATTTATATAGTGACGAACCTCCCGTGGAAACTGAACTACATCTACGACAAATCATCCTCCTCTTTAAATGTCTAGAATGGCTATGGCGAGATAGAAATGACTTCTACGCCGCTGGAAACCTCACCATCTACTACAGTAGCAATCAAAAGAAATCGGAAGACTATCGAGGGCCAGACTTTTTTGTCGTATTAGGCACATCAAGGAAAACGAGAAAAAGTTGGACAATCTGGGAAGAAGACGGGAAATATCCTAATGTAATTGTGGAAATACTATCGCCAAAAACAGCAAAAACAGATAAAGGGTTTAAGAAAGAATTATACCAAAATACATTTAGAACACCGGATTATTTTTGGTTCGATCCCTATACGTTAGAATTTGCCGGATTTCATTTAGTAGATGGAGAATACCAACCGATAGAACCGAATGAACAAGGATATTTGTGGAGTCAGCAGTTAGGTTTGTATCTGGGAATTCATAATGGACAACTGCGGTTTTTTACTTCGGAAATACAATTAGTTCCTACACCGGAAGAGGTAGCACAAAGAGAAACTCAGAGAGCAGATAGATTAGCGGCAAAATTGCGGGAATTAAATATAAATCCAGATACAATTTAGTATAGGTTTAATAATTTAACCCGGAGATAATCCGGATATGCAGGATTTGCAAGAGAGCAACAGGGATTTCCCGCTTAAGCTCTACCTACTGATGGATGCTTTCTACCATGCTGGACAACTTCTGGTACTAAGCCATTGAGAACTGCTACCCTAAAGAATTAGTAGCAAGAACACCTGTACCCATCCTCAAACCCAGCGCCTATGGTTCATGTCAAGCGCGTGGAACTCTCTAACTTCAAATCCTTTGGCGGCACGACTCCCATCCCCCTGCTGCCCGGTTTTACGGTGGTTTCCGGACCAAATGGCTCAGGTAAGTCCAATATCCTCGATGCTCTCTTATTTTGCCTTGGTCTAGCCAGCTCTAAGGGAATGCGGGCGGAACGCCTTCCAGATTTAGTTAACCATAACAAAGAACGTCGCGGTACTGCTGAAGCCAGCGTTACCGTTACTTTCGATATATCTGATATCAGCGACTCCTTTAGGGAAGAGGGAGTGGGGAATGGGGCATCGGAAACAGAGAATGGGGAATCGGAAACAACCAACAACCAACAACTAACAACCAACAACCAACAACCAACAACCAACAAGGAATGGAGTGTGACTCGTCGTCTGCGAGTTACCAAACAAGGTAGTTACACTTCCACCTACTATATCAACGGTGAAACCTGTACTCAAACTGAACTTCACGAACAACTTAATCGCCTGCGAATTTATCCAGAAGGCTACAACGTGGTACTGCAAGGAGATGTTACTAGTATCATTTCCATGAATTCCAAAGAAAGGCGGCAAATTATCGATGAATTAGCCGGAATTGCCACATTCGATCGCAAAATTATTCAAACAAAAAAGACTCTTGATGAAGTCAAAGAACAAGAAGATCGCTATCATATTATTGAAAAAGAACTAATCGCCCAATGCGATCGCCTCGCCGCAGACAGAACCAAAGCCGAAAAATACCAAAAACTGCGAATTGAACTCCTAGAAAAACAGCAGCAGGAAGCAATACTGAAATGGCAATTACTAATATACCAAATAGCCCAACTCACAGGGCAAATTGAAATAGGCGATCGCGAAATAACCCAACTTACCGCTGAACTTACCATATTAGAAGCCCAGATTAAGAATTCTACTACAGAACTAGACCAACTAAATACCCAGGTCAAAGCATTAGGCGAAGAAGAACAAGTTTCCGTCGCCTCCACCTTAGCCACCCAACAAGCCGAACAGCGTCAGTTACAACAAAGACAAGCGGAATTAAGCCAACGCCTAGCACAAACTCAAGCTAATATTGAGAAAACCCAAACTGAAATTTCACAATACCAACAAACCCAACAAGAAATAATCGCCAAAATAAATACTCTCGAAACCCAAGATATCGCCTCACTCCAAAACCAACGCGATACCCTACAAAATACTCTAAATCAAAGTCGAGAACAAGCAAATACCATCGCATCTACCTCCGAAGCTTGGGTGCAGGAACAAACATCCCTCACCCGCCAAATCGAAACCATACTCAAAACCCTAAACCCTCAACGTACCGAACAAGCTCAACTCCAAGAACGATATAATCAACTTAGTCGGCAAATAGAAGAACAAAGCCAAATTTTACAGCACTTAGAGCCAGAAATTACCACCAAACAGTCTCAATCTGCCGATTTAAAAGCCCAACTTACCAACTCAATCGCCCAACTCCAATCCATCGCCAAATATTTAGCAACAGCCGAACAAGAATTACAAATTCAACAACAAACCCAAACCCGCCTTCTAGGGGAACAGCGAGAAAAACAACGCCAACTCGATAAACTTGAAGCACAAACCCAAGCTCAACAAGAAGTTCAAGGTACTTATGCGACTAAAATTATTATACAATCCAATATCCCCGGAGTTTGTGGTTTAGTAGCCCAACTGGGTAGAGTTGAACCTCAATATCAGTTAGCCTTAGAAATAGCTGCTGGTGGCAGATTAGGTAATATAGTAGTGGAAGATGATAGTATTGCAGCGGCGGGGATTGAATTACTCAAACAAAAACGTGCAGGGAGAGCCACATTTTTACCAATAAATAAAATTAAACAGCACCAATTATCTTCCAATGTTGTTTTAAGTTATGCCAGAGGATTTATTGGTTACGCCGTTAACCTAATTGACTGCGAACCTCGTTATAAAATTATCTTTGCTTACGTTTTCGGTAATACCGTTGTTTTTGCTACCATAAATGATGCTCGTCCCTATCTCGGACAACATCGGATTGTCACTTTAGAAGGAGAGATTTTAGAAGTTAGTGGTGCAATGACGGGCGGGAGTAGTACTCACAGATCGGAGTTACATTTTGGCACTAATGATGCGATAGAATCCAACGAAATGAGAGGATTAAGAAATCGCCTCCAGGAAATAGAGCAAATTTTAGAAAGATGTGGGGAATTAGTTAATCAAGGTACAGTATTAGTTAAACAACTGACAGGAGACTTAAACCAAGAAAAGGGAACGCGATCGCAAACTCAGTTAAGATTAGAACAAATAGACAAAGAAATTCAGAATCTGACAGCCCAAAAAGAACAAGTGCGATCGCAACTAGCCAAAAATAGCCAAGAAATCGCGATCGCACAACAACGCCTAGAAATCCTCGATCGCGATTTACCCCTTCAAGAAGCCCAACTCCAAGAATTGCGCCTTCACTTAGCAGAATTAGAACAATCTCAAACTCAAAGCGAATGGCAAGAAATTCAGCTTGTTATTAAAGCAAAAGAATTGGAATTAAACAACTCCTCACAAGCACTAAGAGAAGGAGAAAAACAGTTAATTGATTTAGCCAATCAACAGGAACGATTAGCTGAAAAAGTTAGGGAAGGATATCATAGAATTGAAGAAAAAGAAAATCAATTAAAATCCTTGCAAGAACAAGGATCGTTAGTCAACAGTCAACTAGTTACACTTAGTGAAGCTATTATTAAAACACAAGAATCATTGAATCAATTAGAGCAGAAACTAGGAGAAGCCAAACAAAAACGCGATCGCGCCGAAATTCACCTGAGAGAACAACACCTCCATCAGCAAGAAATATCTTGGAAATTGCAAAAACTCCAAGAAACCCAATTAGCCAGAAAAGAAGAATTAGTCACCCTACAAACCCAATTAGAACTCCAAAAAGCCGAAATGGGAAGTGGAGAATCGGGAATCGGGAATCGGGAAGATAGAGAAAATAGGGAGACGGAAAGTGGAGAAGAAATTAACAAAATATCCAACATCACATCCGCAGCCCCATCAACCACATCAACCACATCAGCCACAACCGACATCACATCCGCAGCCCCATCAACCACATCAACCACAACCAACATCACATCCGCAGCCCCATCAACCACATCAACCACAACCAACATCACATCCGCAGCCCCATCAACCACATCAACCACAACCAACATCACATCCGTTACATCCGTTACCCCATCCGTTGCCCCATCTCCCGCTAAACTAGAAGAACTACAAAAAGAACTGCGATCGCTACAAAAACGGCTACAAGCAATGGAACCCGTAAACATGCTAGCCTTAGAAGAATACGATCGCACCCAAACTAGGTTACAAGAATTATCAGAAAGACTAGCAACTCTCGAAGCTGAACGAACCGAATTACTATTAAGAGTCGAAAACTTTACAACTCTACGATTCCGCGCTTTCAAAGAAGCATTTGACGCAATTAATGAAAACTTCAAAACCATTTTTGCCGAACTTTCAGAAGGGGATGGTTACCTACAATTAGAAGATCCAGAAGATCCTTTTAATGGTGGATTAAATCTAGTAGCCCATCCCAAAGGTAAACCAGTACAACGATTAGCATCCATGTCTGGAGGGGAGAAATCCTTAACAGCTTTAGGCTTTATCTTTGCGCTGCAAAGGTATCGCCCATCGCCATTTTATGCCTTCGATGAAGTAGATATGTTTCTGGATGGGGCAAATGTGGAGCGATTATCTAGAATGATTAAACAAGAGGCTAAATTGGCTCAATTTATTGTCGTAAGTTTGCGTCGCCCGATGATTGAGGCTTCCGAGCGGACAATTGGTGTTACTCAGGCGCGGGGGGCTTATACTCAGGTGTTGGGATTGAAATTGTAATATACTTAATCCAAGTTGCCAGTTAATGCTTATATATATTGACACTCCCCGGTCTAAAGACACGGGGATTCTTAAGACATCGCAGCCCTATTGACAATGCCTTTAAACTCTTCGATCGAGGTGCAAGAGCCGAGTAATGCGACTTCAAACAGAGGGATCTATGACTCAAGCTGGGTACGATCGTTGCCAGAAATGGAAACTGGCGATCGCCCTGACAATTTTAGCAGCTTATACTTTCTCTGGGGAGAGCGCGAAAGCTCAGATTCAACCCGATACAACCCTGCCGAATAATTCGAGCGTCATACCTTTCGGCCCTCTCAACATTATTAATGGGGGTACGAGAGCGGGAAACAACCTCTTCCACAGCTTTACTCAATTTTCCCTGCCAACGGCCAATATTGCCTACTTTAACAATGCTTTAGACATTGCCAATATCTTCAGTCGGGTAACGGGCGGCAATCCTTCTAATATTAATGGTATTATCGCGGCAAATGGGAGCGCCAACTTATTTTTTCTCAATCCCAACGGCATTATTTTAGGTCCCAACGCTATCTTATTGATTGGCGGTTCTTTTATTAGTACGACGGCCAATGCGATTGGTTTTGGCAGTCAAGGAACTTTCAATGCAACTATCCCCAACGATCCTTCTTTATTAACCATAGAACCTTCATTTTTTCAGTACGATCGCGCGGTAACGCAACCCGCAAACTCAATTGTTGTTCGGGGGAAGTTAAGCGTTAATCCCGGCAATAGTATTTTACTGGTAGGGGGAACCGGAAGTATCTTCATCGATGGTACGATTAACAGCGACCCGATTAACGGTTTTATCGCTGCACCGGGCGGTAAAATTGAGATCGGCGGTTTGTCGGCTCCGGGAACAATTGGCTTGGCAAGAGATCCTAACAATCCCGGATTGATGAGTTTAAATTTTCCTCCAGGAATCGAGAAAAGCGATGTTTCTATAGTCAATCGAGCAACTTTAGATGTGCGGGGGAATAATGGCGGCGCGATCGCGATTTCTGCCCGTCAATTGAATGTCAAGGAAAGTTCAATCGTCAGCATCGCCAACAACCCGGGTTTTCCGGGCGAAAAAACCGGAGATATTACCCTGAATGCGACGGAGGTGACGTTAGAGGGCAGCACTTTGCTCGATCTGGTAGCTCCCTGGGGGGGCGATGGCGGCAATATTAATATTGCAGCGCAGAGGCTGAATGTGACGGGAGGCACTCAAATTACGGCGGCGACTTATGGACGGGGAAATGCCGGGAATGTCGCGATTGCGGCTAGCGAAAGTCTCAATTTGTACGGAGTAAGTAGTAATGGAGATGCCAATACGATCGGGAGTCTTGTCGCACCAGGAAGCGAGGGGAATGGCGGCAATCTCGAAATTACGGCGGGCAGTCTCAATATTACCGATGGCACTCAAATTGGGACTGTAACTTTTGGACGGGGAGATGCGGGAAGTGTCGAAATTGCGACAGGCAAGCTCGATATTACTAAGGGCGCTGGAATCGATGCTTCGACTGCGGGGCAGGGCAATGCGGGAAATGTCACGATTGCGGCCAGAGAGCGCATCAATTTAGATGGAGAAGGAATGAATGTAGCCAGCGCGATCGGGAGTGGGGTGCTTCCGGGCGCGATGGGAAATGGGGGGAATGTCGAAATTGCCACGGGTGCGCTGAATATTACCAATGGCGCTGGAATCACGGCTTCAACTGGGGGGCAGGGCAATGCGGGAAAGATCGCGATTGCGGCCAGAGAGCGCATCAATTTAGATGGGGAAGGAAGTTTTAGCGTTAGTCAGATCGGTAGCTTGGTGGTTCCGGGTGCGGTGGGAAATGGGGGCGATGTCGAAATTACGACGGGTACGCTCGAGATTACCAATGGCGCTGGAATTGGTGCAGCGACTGTGGGGCGGGGCGATGCGGGAAATGTCACAATTGCAGCCAGAGAGCGGATCAATTTAGATGGAGAAGGACGTTTGGGACCGAGTGGCATCGCTAGCCAGGTAGCACCGGGTGCGGTGGGAAATGGAGGAACGCTCAATCTGACAACTCCAAGTTTAAGTTTGACCGATGGCGCTCAAATTTCAGTCTCGATTTTGGGGGAGGGAAATGCGGGAACAGTGAGGATTGTGGCGAGGGATCGCATTGATTTGGACGGGCAGGGGAATCAAGGAGCCAGTTCGATTAGTAGCTCCGTCGAACCGGGCGCGTTAGGAAATGGAGGGAATTTAGACCTGGCGACAGGCACGCTGAATGTCACCAATGGCGCTCAAATCGTTACTGCGACTGTGGGGCGGGGAAATGGGGGAAATGTAACGATTGCTGCTGGCAATGGCATCAATTTAGACGGGCAGGGGAGTCGGGGAATCAGTACGATCGCTAGCTCGGTATTGCTGGGTGCAGTGGGAAATGGGGGGAATTTAGAAATTGCGACAGGCACGCTCAACGTCACCAATGGCGCTGCAATCGATGCTTCGACTGGGGGGCAAGGCGATGCGGGCAATGTAACGATTGCGGCACGCGATCGCATCAATTTAGATGGAGAAGGAAGGTTCGGAGCGAGTACGATCGATAGCGCGGTAGCACCGGGAGCGGTGGGAAATGGAGGCACGCTCAGTCTGACAACTCCGAGTTTAAGTTTGACCAATGGCGCTCAAATCAGTGCCGCAACTTTCGGACAGGGAAATGGGGGAAATATTGCAATTGCAGCACGCGATCGCATTACTTTAGATGGGGATACCAGTGGAATTAATAGCTCGGTAACAGACAAGGGTGTAGGAAATGGGGGCAGTATCGAAGTTAGTACCGGGACACTCAATGTCGCCAATGGTGCTGAAATCAACGCAGCGACTTTTGGACGGGGAAATGGGGGAAATATTGCAGTTACGACGCGCGATCGCATTACTTTAGATGGGGATACCAGTGGAATCAGTAGCGCGGTACAAGAGGGCGCTGTGGGGAATGGGGGCAATATCGAAGTCAGTACGGGGACGCTCGATGTCACGAGTGGTGCTGAAATCAGTGCTTCGACTTTCGGACGGGGAAATGGGGGCAATATAACAATTACGGCACGCGATCGCATTACTTTAGCTGGGTACGGTTCTGATGGCAGCGCGATCGCAACATCCGTCAACCCGGGAGGCGTTGGTAATGGGGGCGATATTACCATCGCCGCACCAATCTTCAACATTACCAACCGAGCGTTCGTCAGTGCCGATAATTTCGGAACGGGAGATCCAGGCGACATCGTTCAAATCGCTGCTCGCACTCTCTACTTAGATAATGGTTCGATAACCACACAGAGTCTTTCGGGGAATGGGGGCAATATCCGCAACATCCAGGTACAAGATTTGTTGCTGATGCGGAACGGCAGTCGAATTTCCACAACGGCAGGAACCCAACAGAGTGGAGGCGGTAACGGCGGTAATATCGGGATTAATGCGGGCTTCGTCGTCGCCATTCCTCGCGAAAACAGCGACATTACGGCGAATGCGTTTGCTGGCAATGGTGGCAATATTGCGATCGACACGCAAGGTATTTTTGGCTTTACACTGCTGCCTTACCTCACGCCCAGGAGCGACATCACCGCGAGTTCTCAGTTGGGAATCAACGGTACAATTGACATCTTGACGCTGGGAATCGATCCCAGCCGAGGATTGGTGCCCGCGCCCCTAAGTCCCGGCGCTCCCAATTTACCGCAAAGTTGTCAAGCGATCGCGCGGCAGGGTGGCAGTCGCTTCATTGAGAGCAGGCGCGGCGGGTTGCCCCCGAATCCTCAAGAAGCCCTCGGGAGCAGCCCCTTGTGGTCGGATGCGCGATCTGCGCTTCACAGCAGCGCTTCGCTATCGCCCGCAGCCCTAGAGTCTCCTTCCGATTTTACCCCTAGTAACGCACCGACAGCGATCGTCGAAGCTCGAGGCTGGGTGAGAGGGGCAAACGGTACGGTAATTTTCGTGGCGCAATCGCCGACGGTTTCTTCTTCCAGTGCAAGTCCTCTGCTCGGGAGTTCCAGTTGTTATGGGCATTAAATGCTGGCCCTCACCCCCTAGGGCGTGTCTTCCAACTACTGATTGCGAACCTAATCTCTCGAAGATCCCCGGGGGGCAGATTTACCTCAAAGTCCCCCTTTTCAAGGGGGATTTAGGGGGATCTTCGACTTTGAAAACACCCCTTAACCCCATTTACTCCCCTTCTCCCAATCCTGGGAGAAGGGCTTGGGGGATGAGGACGATTTGCGCATACACAATAGCGCTAGCGCTCGGGCAAGGACAGGCGATCGCGCAAATCCCGCTTCCGGAC
>NZ_JAMZMM010000594.1 GCF_024178385.1 Limnofasciculus baicalensis BBK-W-15
CAAAAAACCCACTCCCCATTCCCACTATCTTTCTCTACCAGAAAGGATTCAATCTCGCCCTATGCCTCCGGTAGAAATTGTGGATATGCGGCGGGAATTACAGGAAGGAAATCGGTCAATTTTTAGTCGTTCTTTACAGGATGCTTTGCAACAGCTTAAGGAAAAAAGAAAACAGGGTATTTTATTTGTTCCTAGACGGGGACACAGTACTTTTGTCTCTTGTCGCAGTTGCGGATATGTAGTGGAATGCCCTTATTGTGATGTTTCCCTAGCTTATCACTATACTCATGAAGGAGCAACTGAATTACTGAGGTGTCACTATTGTAATTACACGCGAATTCATCCCCGCAGTTGCCCCCAATGTAGTTCACCTTATCTGAAATTTTTTGGTAGTGGTACGCAAAGAGTTACCCAAGAATTAGCCAAGCAGTTTCCCGATTTGCGTTTAATTAGATTTGATAGCGATACCACTCGGACAAAAGATGCCCACCGCACCTTATTAACTCAATTTGCGAATGGGGAAGCTGACTTATTGGTGGGGACGCAAATGTTAACCAAAGGTTTAGATATTGCCGAGGTAACTTTAGTGGGAGTTGTCGCCGCAGATGGAGTATTACATTTAGGAGATTATCGCGCCGCAGAAAGGGCATTTCAAACTTTAACTCAGGTGGCAGGAAGGGCGGGGCGAGGCGATGAGCCTGGTGAAGTTATTGTCCAAACTTATTCTCCCCAACACCCGGTAATTCAAGCGGTACGCCATCATGATTATGAGTCGTTTGTGGAGACAGAATTGGCACAAAGGAGGGAATTAAATTATCCCCCTTACGGTAATTTGATTTTATTCCGTTTGAGTGGAGTGGATGAGGAAGAGGTGGAAAAAGTTGCCGAAGCGGTAGCAGATAAGTTAATCGAAAATGAGTCAGGATATGAAATTTTAGGACCATCTCCTGCTTCAATTATGCGAGTAGCTAGTCGCTATCGATGGCAAATTTTATTGAAGTTTCCACCTGGAGTACCTGTGAAAGTGCCAAATTTGGAGGAGTTGCGGGAGATTTGCCCAAGACATGTTTATTTAGCGATTGATGTTGATCCTTTGAATATGATGTGATACTTCCCAGTGTTTTCAGGTGTTGGATCTATCCCTCTTCTGTCACTTTCCGAGCTAACCCTTACGCAGAGTAAATTTCAGCTATCGCTCCCGACGAGCTAATTTAAACAGGACTTACGCAGCCACGCTACTGATAGTGGTAATGGTCCGTTAGCAGAGGATAACGCACCCTACAGATAGAGGCTTTGCGTAAGTCCTGTTAAAGCAGAAAAAAATCGTCGATCGCTTTCTATCAAAAGGCTTGAGGATTGGTAAATGGCAAAAGTTCCCGGAGAGTGACAGAAGAGGGATAACTCTTTCCTTTTTCCTCCCAAAGAGCGAGTGAGGGGGTGCTGTGCCAGTTGTGTAAGTCCTGATATTGTCAAAATACGGTAAAATTGACTCCGATCATCTTGAACAACCAGTGAGGGACTTAAAGGATGAACATAGTCACCAATAATGGCTTTGAGACAAAAGCCCTGACGGGGTGACAACTATGTCTGTAAAGTAGCTAGGATTTGCCTTTCAGCTGTTCTACCTCTCTGATAATAGCGTCGTTTATGGGGACTTAATGACATTAATTGAATAGTATGTTCCTGAAACAATTTCAGTTTTTCCACCCAAGCATAGCCATGTATCCCAATATAAAAGTTACTATGTCGGCGCTGTATTCTCTTTTTTTATTTGACTCGACAAACATATTTGACTACGCCCTTACGTTTAATTTTTTCGCCAGATATTAGGGCACTATTATCCGCTAAAGTAATTAGTATAATCAAAGAAATCAACCGTTGATCTGTAACCTGTGTCCCTTCGAGATTATAGCCACCTTTTTTATAATCCCGAAACATTTCCATGCTTCGCTTCGCTCACCAGGCTTCGCCAACAATACCAAAACGTTTCTTATAAGCTAACAATGCTAATTTCAACTCGGTCAAGTTGGTCAAAATAAACCAAGGCTCCTCTGCTAGGAAACCGCGATATTTTCTTTGCCATTTGCCAATAATATTGGCTTGAGCAAAGCCTTTCCTCTTGGTCAGTTTAACTCCTTTTAAGTAAATTGAAACGCCTGGTTTTACACCCAAATCTTGTAATTGTCTCCAGGATGATGGGGATACTTCAACGTATTCATTTTTTCTCAAGCGTAGGCAGAAATAAGTCTGGGGCTGACTTCTTAACCAGCTCGCCAGGTCTACTGAACAAAATTATCTATCCCCCAAAATCACTTTTGTATAATTATTTAATAACGGGAATACTTGCGACAATACGGCTATTTGTTTAGCCACATTCGTGCTACCTAATTTCGGGAGATATTCAAAGTATATAGGAATTGCTCGATTTTGATAAATTAAACTGACAAATATTAAGTTAACTGACTGCCATTGAGTCCGGTCAATAGCAATATACAAGAC
>NZ_JAMZMM010000595.1 GCF_024178385.1 Limnofasciculus baicalensis BBK-W-15
TTCTCCCCCTTGTCCCCTCTTCCCTTAAATCCATGCACTTGCCCTCTTTTCTCTGGCTGTGGAAAATAGCGGCTTGGTCAATGGGCTTGTCGCTGTTTGCCTATTTGTTACTGGCTATTACTGGTAGTTTTATCTTCTCCAAACGCCAATCTCACCATCCAAAACCACAGTGGTTGCCAATCTCCCACTACATTATCGGGTGGATCATGGTGGGTCTAGTTTTGCTATTGCTAGGAATTGGTATTGTGGGTACAATCGGTCATTATGGTAATTTGGGGCATTCAGGACATTTCATTGCTGGCTGGTCTGTAGTAGTATTAGTTTTGGTATCAGCCGCTAGTGCGACCCAAATTACGCCCCAGCGACATTGGGTACGCGCGGTTCATGTCGGGACGAATATTGCCCTATTGGTAGGATTAGCTTGGGTTTCATTCACAGGTTGGCAGGTGGTGCAGAAATTTTTGTCATGAGCCTTTGTCCGTATTGCCAGTCAAAGCAAGATAAATGGCGCAAGAGAGGTAAAATAGAAGTCAGGAACCCCATAGAAGACAGCTAGGGGCTTGAAAAGTCCTGTTGAAAGTGCATTACAAAAGTACACCGAGTCGAGCAACTCCAAGGCGGTAATGGGTAGAACAGACCAGAAGATGACAATTTCCACTATTTTGACGGCGACTCAAGTCGCAGCCGCGTTCCTCCCCGTGGAAGACAGCCAGTTGCTCTCCCGCTCGTTTTTTGGTGAAAACTGGCAGAGGCAGCCAAATCTTAATCAAGATGTCAAATATTGCAACAATTATTTACAATATTAGAAAATACAGATGGAACCTTAGACGAAGAAGACTTCCCGGTTAGTTTGGTCAAAGTTTGCGATCTGCCATCGCCTGCGATAGCGCCAAGAGGTAACCATTTGCTACCGATAGCTATCCCATCTCGTGCCAGATTAGACCAGGGATTGTCGCAGGAATGACAGAATTTTAGAGCTAGGAAGGAGACTTAGTGCTTTGTGATCCAACGCTTTAAGCAGGACTTAAAAAATGACCTAATTGCAGGTCTTCTAGTAGTGATTCCCCTCGCTACCACCATCTGGCTAACGATTACGATCGCTAGTTGGGTGATCGATCTGCTCACCCGCATCCCCAAACAAATCAATCCTTATGATAACCTCCACCCCATTCTCGTCAATCTGTTAAATTTACTGGTGGGGCTGACTGTGCCACTCCTGTTTATTTTGCTGATTGGCTTAATGGCTCGCAACATTGTCGGGCGGTGGTTGCTGGATCTTGGGGAACGAGTTTTACAGGCAATTCCCTTAGCTGGCTCAGTTTACAAAACCCTAAAACAACTATTAGAGACACTACTTAAAGACTCTAACAGTAAATTTCGTCGGGTCATTTTATTAGAATATCCCCGTCAAGGGATGTGGATGATCGCCTTCGTCACGGGTACAGCGAGTCGAGATATTCAATCTCAGATGAATGATAAGATGTTGAGTGTTTTCATCCCGACAACACCCAACCCCACAACCGGATGGTACGCGATCGTGCGAGAAGATGAAGTACTTAATCTCTCAATGTCCATCGAAGATGCCTTCAAAGTGATCATTTCTGGTGGGATTGTTACCCCTACAGATTCCTCACTAGTAGTGGCGACACAAAAAAAATATAATAACAAGCACCTGGAACAAGCAATACCGGATCTCATTCCCCAGATTTTACCCACAGAAGAAAGGTTATAGTTAAATGCAACAACCCCGCAGAATTGCCCGCGAATTGGCTCTTTTGAGTCTATCCCAAATCACTAACTCCATTGAGCAACTAGAACAAGAACAGCTAACAAATCTAGTTCTAGCAGCAGTACGTACTCTGACAGGTGAAATTCATGAAGCATTAGAAACAGCATCTGCCGAACTCAAACGAGGAAGCGATCGCCTCCTAACTAGCGAAACCCGCGCCACCGACGTGCGGAGTGCGAAAGCAATGGTGAGTGATGCGATTGAACTGACTGAGCGTGCCATCAATCGCCTCGGAATAGCGGTAGAAATGCCAGAAATTATCCAATTATCTAACCAGAGAGAAGTCAGATCCTACGCCCTAGAGATTCTCCAAACCATCAACCGTAGACAAGTGGAGATTGATGAAATTTTGACTCAATCTCTCCAGGATTGGCAGATCAACCGTCTACCGAGAATTGACCGAGATATTTTGCGAATTGCTGTGGCAGAAATCGAATTTATCGGGATTCCCGATCGCGTGGCGATCAATGAAGCTATAGAAATAGCCAAACGCTACAGTGATGACGAAGGGTATCGATTTATCAATGGTGTTTTACGCCGCGTTACCAACCTCAACAAAACTCCGGCACCATCTGTTAGAGAAAATATTTTATAGTTATAGTCAAAAGGATGAAGGATGAATGCCGAAGGCTGAAAGCTGAAGGCTGAAGGCTAAAGGCTAATAAAAAATACTTTCACCATTCCCCACTCCCCACTCC
>NZ_JAMZMM010000596.1 GCF_024178385.1 Limnofasciculus baicalensis BBK-W-15
TTCTTGGAGAGCAACCACTGTACCTGTACTCAGGTCAGTGGCGGGAGGATGTCACTCGATCTTTGTCTTGTCTGATCGAAGAGCAACAATTTCTTGATAGAGTTGGTCAAAAAACTTGCCCTTTTCCTGCCAATCATAGACTTCTTTTACCCTTTTCTGCCCTCCCTTACCTAAATTTATCAGTAATTCTGGCTCATTGGCTAAACGAATCATCGCCTTGGCTAAATCTTCTACTGCTTTATCGGGATTGCCACCAGTAATTTTAAAGCCTGTTTCTTCAGTAACCTGAGTAGCTGGTCCTCCTAAATCTAAACATAGTATTGGTCTTCCTGCCGCCATTGCCTCTAAGCATACCCAACCTCCAGAGTCATGGAGGCTAGGATGAACCAGTACATGACAATCTTTTAGCTTAGACAGGCTTTCTTTCCGTGGCAAACGTCCCCATAATGTAACTTGATGGGCAATCCCTAATTCCTGGGCAAGTTCCTCAAGGCGCTGCTCTTCTGGACCATCTCCGAGAATCCAGTATTCTGCATTTTCCAGTTTAGCTTTCGCGAAGGCTCGCAAACCCAAGTGAAAGCCTTTCCAATGTAAAAGTCGCCCCATACTGATAAACCTGATGGGTGTCAAACTGGGTAGAGGAAAGTTTCCCAAAGATTCTATTTCTTCAATAGTTAGCCCCGATTCACTGCAAATAGTAACTTTGCTAACTCCGAGAAGGTATAATTTTTCTGCTGTATCTTTAGTGGTTGCCAAAGCCAAAACACAACGCCTAGCAGTTAACTGGACAAATGGATCTTTTTCTCCCACCCAATGGGCTAAATCTCTTAATAGTTCATAAACTTTGCCACGGGGACTAAAATCTTGCCAGAAGGATCTTGGGGCATCCTCCCCACCACCAACTGGTCCCCAAAGGAATGGTACTGGTAAAAGTGACAGGAAACTCGGTCCCCAATACTTAACATAAGTGACATGGTGAACTAGATCGAAGTTAATTTCCTGTTTGAGTTTTACTGCCTCAAAATACGCTTGAATCTGCCATAAATAATAATGGAATTGAACTCCGGTTTGTTTGGAGCGCCAATCATTAGTCCAGTTAAAGGGATCGAAGTAAATAAACTTTAAGTTGGGGATGGGATTGCGGGCTATTTCTGCCTCAATACCTGGGCGGTGGGCAATGCGAGTTAATACCCAGACTTCTTGATATTTTGCGATCGCAGTTGCCATACTCCAGCCTACTCCAGGCTCAGATCCCAAACCAGGCTCACAGGCATAGGCAGATAGAAGAACTTTCATCGATATAGCACCTGATAATGTTTTAGTGTAGTAGCTGCAATATTATGCCAATTCAAATATTCTATAACATATTTTCGTCCTTTTAAACCCATTTTTTGCCATTCTGAACGACGTTGAATAAGTTCTATTAAACCTTCTTTAATAGAGGATACTTCTGGCTTAACCACTACACCACAACCACTTGCCTGAACATGTGGCGCATTTCCACTAGTTTCTGAAACTAATAATACCCTACCCGCTGCCATTGCTTCCAAACCTGAGTTGGCAAATCCCTCAAACCGTGAAGGGAGGCAAAAGATATCATATTTTGCGATAATAGATGAGGCTGAGTTATGATAGTCTGGTTCAAGAAAAGAAACTTTTTCCGATATTGAAAGTTCTTTAGCTTTCTGTTCTAAATTAATTCTATCTCCTCCATCTGATCCTTGAAGCACTAATTTAGTATTTTCTCTCTCATCCATTTGTGCCAAGGCATCAAACAAGAGATCTAATCCTTTATGATTAGCGTCTATCCTACCAAAAAAGAACAGTTTTGGTGTCTCATTTTGATGCCACTTTAATGAAGATTCTGATGGCATATCTTCGGTGAAAAAGCCATTGGGCACTTCTATGACTGGAGTTTCAACTCCCAAAGGCTTCAACCACTGGGCTTGACGACTATCCTGTAATTGAAGGGCTTTAGCTTGTTTTAGCATCTTTTTTTCAAATAGATACCAGTAAGGCCATTTTATATGGGGATTTTTCCAGAATAATGAGGGATGGTAGACGCTACGGGGGGACATTATATAAGGTATTGAATATTTTTTGAGAATACGCGATACCGAATAAACACCGGGATGAAATAGTCCGTTGATAATTACTATACTAGTTTTTTCTATTTTGTCACTAATGTATTGTTTTAAACTGTCAGCAATTTTAAATGTCAGTTTTTCGTGAGGATTGGCAAAGCATTCTATTTTGTATCCGGTATTAGTTTGAAATGAACTTGGTGTCTGCCTTTCACAGAGTATGGTTACTTCTTCTCCACAGGCGACTAAGCCTGATGCAAATCCGTGTGTGCTTTTGCTCGGACCATCAATTAAGTTATTACCATCAGGTGGGAAGTGTTTGAGATAAAGATATATTTTCATAGTTGGTTGTTGGTTGTTTGTTGTTGGTTATTGGTTGTTTGTCATTCCCCACTCCCTAC
>NZ_JAMZMM010000137.1 GCF_024178385.1 Limnofasciculus baicalensis BBK-W-15
TCGTAGCCGCGCTGAGTGAGTTGATCAATAATTTTTGGTAAAGCTTGGACGGTATGAGATCGATCGCCTCCGCCATCGTGCATTAGAATAATAGTACCAGGCTGAACATTATCTAAGACTTTATCCACAATATGGTCAACAGAAACTTTTTGTCCTCGCCAGTCATCAGAATCTACTGACCATAGTATGACTGCATCTTTTCGCTTTTGAGCATAATCTACTAATCCATTATACAGAAAGCCATTGGGAGGGCGAAACAAAGAGGTTTTCACACCAGTTATTTCATAAATGAGAGTGGCAGTGTCTTCAATTTCATGAGTGGCGGTAAATTCATTCATTAAACGCCGCCAATGATGCCAAGTATGATTACCGATTGCGTTACCTTCAGTAACTAATCGCTGTCCGAGTTGGGGGAAATTTTTAAGATTATTGCCAATTACAAAGAATGTTGCTTTAATCTTGTGTTTCTTAAGAATATCTAATATCTCTGGTGTAATATCCGGTGAAGGGCCATCATCAAATGTGAAAGAGATAACTTTTTTATCGCTAATTGGGTTAACTTGTCTAACGATCTTGCCCCGAAATTCCTGTGGCACAGAAAAATTATTCTGCTGCACCATTGCTACAGTAGTCCCTGGGACGTTTTTATCCTGAGTGGATGCCTTGATAGGGAAGTTCAAGTTCAGGATAATACTGATACTAAATAAAGCGATAAATAGTAAACTTCTGTATTGCAAAAGTAATCGTTTATGGTTTAACATGTACTGAACTGAAAAGAAAATTTCCCTAACTTATATTAATGACTGATTGAGAGGGTATCAAGGCAAGATGATATTAGCGATCGATATGGTATAAGATTAAAAGATATGTGAAGCCAGTAAATTCGTTGGCAGCAGCGAGAATGACTCCGGAAGAACAACAGCGGATGATCGTATACTACATTGAGGATGCTAAAGCTCACCTGAAAACCATTGAGCAGTATTTAGTGAATCTGGAAGATACCAATGAGTGCCTGTTTGAAGTCAGGGCTGATTCTTCTGCTGGCGCAATCGGGTTTGTACCTGCGATGCTCCACATCAGCAACAGAGCGATTGGCAAAGGCATTCATGAAACAGCAGCTTACTTGAGAAGCAGTTTCCACTCCTTTCAGATTTTTGGTCCCATTAAACCAGATCAAAAGCTAAAAAACTTATTCATGCAGGTATTTTATGCCCTCAAAGAGTTGGTGGAGCAACTTCAGGAACTCTCAGAGGCAACAGATGCTAAGGCTACTGAGATTATCTCAGATCTTAAACCGATCCAGAAGGAACTCAACGCTCATCTGAGTCTGTTGCGGAATCAATCTCGCGGTGGGAGTCAGGGAAAGGGTGTCAATAGCAGTGGGAAGAGTGGGATGGCTTCTTTTGGAGACGCAAGGCTCACGCCCGCCTTCGGCATCGCGAAGGATAACTCTGTTAGCCAACAGACTCCGGAGGCTCAAATTGAAGCCCACACAATAGATGATACATCTTCTGTAGATGACTTGCGATCGCTGATCGACCAACTCTTAACTGATAGTTCATCTACCTAGATGTTATCTTCCTTTTTTCCTCTCCTTACATCTGGTGGTTAAAGTCCTGTGTAGAATATATTCAGGTAGATTCCCCAAATACACTAAAAGTTCAGTTAAAATCATTCAAGATCTAGAACCTTTAATTCTTGATGTGGATTCCTACAGGGTGTCAAAGATTTTTTTATATCATCACTTTCTCAGGATAATCAAACATGAGTACAGTTTTACTTGTCGAAGACAACCACGCGCAGATGGAGTTGATTGATAGTTACCTCCGTGAGGGGGGGCACAACGTAATTCAAGTTCCAGATGCTAAAGAAGCTCTAAATAAAGCAGTGGAAAAAAAACCAGATATAATTGTTACAGATGTAGTTATGCCAGGAATGAGCGGTTTTGAGTTATGTCGCCAACTCAAAAACAATCCAGCAACTGCTAACATTCCGATTGTTATTTGTTCGTCTAAAGATCAGGAAATTGACCGTCTTTGGGGAATGCGACAGGGGGCAAAAGCATACTTGGTTAAGCCTTTTTCCCAAGAGCAGCTAATTCGGGCTGTCAAATTGGCTATGGCTTGATCTGAGTTTATTTGCTAATGGCTAATTTAATGTGAATTAGTAGGGAATAAGGGGCTTAAGCCCCTTGCCCTGACATCTTACCTTTGAATGGTGCAAGATATCCCGATCGAGGCATCGAACTTGATATCAGAGATTTCGCTGAAACTCTTCTAGCAAATTTATCAGATTCGCCTGACACTGCATTGGTAGCAAATCGACGAGAGGAATTTCCCGTTTACCACCGCCAAGTTTAACGGGGATACTTTGCAGAATTTGCAGTACTTCATCTTGATTGAGGTTCCCCTCAGTTATTAGGGGATAGAGACGTTCTGCTAAAATTGAGTGCAAATGAGCTTCTCTTAAGTAAAGATGCCATTTTGCTACATCAATATATATATTTTCTCCAATTTCGGCAGCGAGGGCTTCGATTGCTTCTGTAGTGTTTTGGTTAGGCATAGGAATTCCCAGTTTCTGATCGAATCGCAATGCGGTGTTTGAGAAGTCGGTTTACCCTAAAGAGACTGATTCTGACTATCTTGGGTTGTCAATGGGGCATAATCCGCGATCGCAAAAATATAGACGGCGTGTGCGACTAAAATTAATAGCCAGATACCAGTCACCCAGTATACCCATTCCCATTCAGCATAAAATAGGTTGCGAAAGAACCAGAATCCAGAGTTACAAGCGGCAAAAATCCCCACATGTACGGCGAAATTCATGCGATCGTCTAGGCGGCGGTAGTCTGGATCGCGTCGATCGGGTTTGCGAGGCCAACGAGGAGGCATAGTAGTTTTCAGGTGTTATTTGTTGAGTTATGAGCGTACTCACTAACAACTTACAGCAATTTTCAGGTATGTGAGATACAGAGAAACCGGGTTTCTCAAAGAAACCCGGTTTCTGCGGTGTACTACGTCATAGTAGAGTGTGAAACTATTCCTCTATCAAAACATCAGAGCGGCTTCGCTAACAGTCTGCCTCGTAACATCCTTTGAGAATCCCTGCGGCTTTTAGCCCAGGGAGTACGTCAACACCCTGCTCTTTTAGGTAAGTTCTAACTTAAGTCGGAATTTATTGTTGCTCTAGTCTAATGAGTATTTATCCTTATTTCTCTATCACTTCCATCTCAAAAATAGGCGTTCTATATTTTGGCTTGTTCAATAGCTTAGAGTAGGCGATCGGTAGCACAATAGGCCAAAGTACAGCACCGAGCAGCAATGTGACCAAACACAATAATTTATCTTCATTAGATAAATTACGCTCTTGCTTATAGTGGTTGAACCAGATCCTGAACAAATAGGCAGATATTAATAAGTAAAGCGCGAGTAAAATTTGGTTCATTTTTTTTCCTTCCCTATCGCTGAGTAGCTTATATTGCTAAGGATTAAGCTCATCTGCCATCAGACATGGAACTTGTAATAAGACATTTGTTGTTTGTGAGTTATTACTACATCCAACTCCGAGATTATCCTCTTTTAGTATCTTAGGCAAGCCAGTCTATAATGGCAATCAAATTAGGCCAGCTTTACTAAGTCTTTAACTTCAGGCAACGTTTTATAAAGAACCAATAAACTATTATAATAGTTTATTCATAAATCTTAATATTTAGTTGTCAAGACGGCAATCATTGGCTATGTATTCAATATTTACTATATTAAAAGTTATTATTCAGATTGATATCGGTAAATTCACGGAAAATTTACTTAAGTAAATTTTCTGTAAATTTACCAGAATAAAGCCCGATAAAAATTGTCTTTCCTACGCCAATTCAAAGAGAAAGGAGGGAGTGACTCGGAGAGGGAAGAATTCACGGATTCTCCATCTCCCGATATCTTCTTTCAGCGCGTTACCCCTTCCTCTCGATAATCGCCTGACTTGCCACCTGTTTTACTCAATAGGCGAATCGACTCAATTTGAATCGACTTTTCTAAGCCTTTTGCCATGTCATAGAGGGTAAGTGCGGCGATAGAAACGGCAGTTAGTGCTTCCATTTCCACACCCGTTTCTGCTTTAGTGGTGATGGACGCTTGGATGTGATATCCCGGTAGCTGCGGATCTGGTACGATCTGTATCTCTACCTTGTGCAGGGGTAGGGGATGACAGAGGGGAATGAGTTGGGATGTCTGTTTGGCGGCCATAATGCCAGCAATCCTCGCAGTACCCAATACATCACCTTTGGGAGTATTCCCGGTTTCAATTGCCTCGAAGGTAGTGGCTGCCATCCGCACTCGCGCAGCCGCAACTGCTTGACGGCGGGTTATTTCCTTGGTGGAGACATCCACCATTTGGGCTTGCCCTTGACTGTCGAGGTGGGTTAGGGATGAAATTTCGGAAGGGTCTTGCATCATTAAATTAGATGTGATATGATAAATTCTCGGTGAATGAATCCACTAAAGCAAGGGCTTGTAGCTCAGTGGACCAGAGCACGTGGCTACGGACCACGGTGTCGGGGGTTCGAATCCCTCCTAGCCCGTTTGAGAAGGCGAAAGAATTTATTTCTTTTGCCTTTTTTGGCTTTGCTGTCAGTTGACTAATAATGCGGAAATGTATGGAGCAAGACTATTTAATCAAGGGGAGGGGAATGACATATCGCCGATTTATGGGGTAGTGACGACAGGAGAAGTGTGGAAGTTTTTAAGGCTGGAGGGGGAGAAGGTTGAGATTGATTTGTCCGAGTATTTTTTAAATGAAGTTAGTAAGATTATGGGGATTTTAGTGAGTGGTGTTAGGGGGTAATGGGTATTGCCATCGTGCGATATCACCACTTTTGTTGATATCAATATCGCCTTGGCTACTGCTAGATCAATCCTTTACCTCTCCTACCATTTTGTGAAATAGTTTGTCGTAAGATTCCATCATTCTTTGGAAAGTAAATCTAGCTGCATTGCTAAAGCCTTTTTGTTTCATCTCGATCATTTTTTCAGGATTGAGGAGATTTTTAGCTATAATTTTAGCCGCCAATTCATACTCTTGAGGATCGAAGTAGACAGCCGCCTCCGCGCAGATTTCTGTCATTGGTAGTCGATTAGAGGTAAAAACTGGACACCCACAAGCTTGAGCTTCAATCACGGGAACACCAAATCCCTCTTGTAATGAAGGAAAGATTAGCGCAGTTGCGATTGAGTAAAGAGCGCGTAAATCTTTATCAGGAAGTGCTACTAATTCAATCACTTCTTGCCTCAGATTATTATCATCGAGAAATTGACGCATCGTTTCATTTAATGGTTTTCCAACCGTTGCCAGTCGGAGGTTTTCTAGTCCTGGTTGCTGTCTGAGATAATTGAATATTTTGAGCAATCCCAGCCGATTTTTATACCATTGGGTTCCGCCTACATGGACTAACAATGGATTGTCTGGGTTGATGTTGAACTTGGAGATTTGGGCGACTGCCTCTTCTTTTGGCATCATTTCATATTTCTCATCCAAGCAATCTTCAACAACTGTTGTCATCTGAGGAGCGACTTTAGCTAACCGCAAGACATCTGCACGAGTTACTTCTGAAGAACAAGCAATGTGCTGGGCTTGTTTTAATCCTTTAAGAATTATAGATTGATATTGCTGTCCTGTCCAAGAGGTAGGATTTTCGGGAATTTCACCGAGTGCGGATCGAATTGCTAACATATCATGACAGATGACCAGATGGGTTTTATCCTGTAAGTAGGGTGTATAGTAGGAAAAACCTTGATCGCAGATGCAGACAATATCTGCCCATCCAATAGATTGACGAAGCTTGAAGGGAAAAATCAACAACTTGTCAATGTAACCCAGCCATTTCCCCAAACCACCGACAGAGGGATAAAGTTTCCCAAGCACAGGCTCTGCTTGAATTCTGCGCACTTCAAGTCCCCTTTGGGTAAGCCCCTTCTCCATCAGATGAATAAAACGATTGATACTGAACTGTTGATCGTTGATATAATTTCCAATTAGTAATAATTTCATAACCTGCTCAGTAAATGCACAAAAAAATAATCTGGTTGGTATCATTATGAGTCAAGTGGAAAATCTTTCTGGGACTAACGCGGATAAAGCGTTATTACTTGACCGAGATGGAGTAATTATAAATTATATTCCCTATCTAAGCAAGCCAGAGCAGGTGAGGCTGCCAAAAGGGGCGGGTTTAGCCTTAAAGAAATGGCAAGATGCGGGCTACTTACTCATCTCGATTACTAATCAATCAGGTATCGGGCGTGGTTATTTTACCTGGGATGATTTGGAAGCAGTCCATACCCGAATTCGCCATGAGTATCAAGAATTTGGGGTCAATTTCTGTGATATACTGATTTGTCCTCACCATCCTGCTCAGGAGTGCCTCTGTCGGAAGCCTTCTCCTTATCTATTAATCGAAGCCGCCAAAAAGTATAACCTGAGCCTTGCCCAATCTTTTTTTATTGGGGATGCACCCAGTGATTTGGAGTGTGCTATTCAAGCTGGTTGTCAGCCAGTTTTGGTATTAACTGGTAGGGGAAGAAGTACTGTTCAAGAAATCGAACAATACCCGGTGAAGATTCCGATTTATAACGATTTGAGCGAAACTGTCGAATTAATCGATCGTGAGTTTTCTTCTTGAGTAAAGTCAATTAAACGGTCGATTTATAAAAGACTTCATTGTATTGAACCTTTTCATTTATTCCAAATTTAGGCTGATATCCATAGGCGGCAAAGAAATCATATATTTCGTGTACTTTATTGCCAGCCTTTGGTAAAAAACTAGGAGATATCTCTACAACAAATGTTGCTTGATTCATGAATTTCATGCTATTCTTCATGCCATTGAGTACAGATATTTCAAATCCTTCGACATCAATTTTACACAGCCGAATATCTTCAAGAATTGATTCTGGGATTAAACGATCTAAAGCAAAGAACTGACAATTTACTGTCGGCAACTTAGCAGAGGATTGTAAGTCCAACACCGAATTCATTCCCGGGTGATAGTCGCTAGAAAGGTATAACGGCAGAGTTTTATTTGACTCAGCTAAACCATAGGGGAATACGATAACATTAGTATAGTTATTTAGACAAATATTTCGATATAATCGAATTAGTTCTCTAGGCGATGGCTCAAAGGCTAAAACCTTGACATTTGGCATTTTTGCCGCTCCGAGTGAAAAATAGCCAATATTTGCGCCAATATCGAGAAAAGTACCTCCTTGATTTAACAATGTCATAATCAACTCCTTAACTAGGGGATCGTGACCTTTAGCTGATATCAGTCTTTGATCTGTTATAGAAATAGGATTTAATTCCAATTTAACACCATCTATCTCATAAATGGCAGACCCGAATAAGTACTTTAGGATCTGAGCAATTCGATACTTGCCTTTTTTAATCGGGAATTTTTCAAGGTATTTAATATACGAATTAAAGAGGATTAGTTTGAGTTTGTTTAACATAATTCGCTGTTTGATTTGATAATATATTTGGCGATCCTGCCCAATTTTACGGATTCTAGTGTCCATTTGTGAGCAGATACGCTAGCTTTGAGGGCAAAAATACAGCTAGCGTTGGTTTTGTCTGGGGTGAGGGAAATACAAATACCGTCAGGATATGAGTTTTGTGACTCGATAAGATCCACAACCCAGCACAACCCACTTAACGTGAAAAAGCAAAAGGCTAAACCCAATATTAAATTTAGATGGACAACAGCTTAATTATGACACAATGGGATTTACCCTGTACATAAGTTCGATTTCAATTGGGTCTGTTGGACTTAGCGCGATCTACGCTGCTACGCAGTCAGGGATGGGTGAATCAGATGATTTCTGTCGGTGGCAAGAGAGTAAGCAACATTACGCGATCGCAGCGACGTTTTTGGTATCTTTATGATACATTACACACACCCCAGAATTCCAGCAGATTCTTTCAATATTAGAGTTCAGCGATTGCTTGAGAAGTTCATACAATATGGAAAAAATTTACTTTTATGCGCCAGATCAAGATTCACATCAATTTTTTAGACAGGAAAGTCCGCCATGGATGGAAATTTTCAAGGCTAGAAATAACCGATCTGGGTCTAGCAATGGTAACTTTGTGTCTTGGATTATTACTACGCATTTTCATGTCAAACAAGCAGGAATTTCCTGTGAAGTTGTAGACGATATTCCGAAGCAGGGAATAGTCATTGCTGATAGAGGTACATTGGGCAATCAGTATCCATATTTTGGTGAAGCAATGTTAATCTGTGCGAAGGGTGATGCGGAATTTCATCCATCAGCACATTTGCATATTGTTCACAATCCTTCGGAGCTGAAAATTAAAAGAAATTTACTTTGGAATCCTTACTATATTCCCCATTGGCCACAACCTAGTTTAATTCCTAGATCAAGAGAGCGAAGCTTGATCCTAGAAAATGTTGCTTTTATAGGTTCTAGATCTAATCTGGCAAAGGTATTTTTATCTGAGGATTGGATTCATGCTATAGATGCTTTAGGATGTAAATGGCATCCAGTTTTCAATCAAAAAGAGTGGAATGACTACAGTAATATAGATGTTATTGTTGGCGTTCGTAGGTTCGATCGATGTACCTATCCGAATAAGCCAGCTAGCAAATTAATAAACTGTTGGCGTGCTGGAGTTCCTGCAATCCTAGGACCTGAATCTGCTTTTATTGCTCTCAGAAAGTCGGAATTAGATTTCTTAATAGTTCATTCTATTGACGAAGCAATTGAAGCAGTAAAACGCTTAAAAAATAATCCAGAATTGTATCTAGCAATGGTAGAAAATGGAATAAAGCGAGCGGAAGAATTTAGGGAGGAAATAATAACTGAATCTTGGATTAATTTCTTTCATGCCTATGTTACTACTCAGTATGAAAAGTGGCAAAAAATGTCTGAGTTTGAAAGAAGAATCTTATTTGCAAAACGCAATATCAGATTAAAGCTAGATAGAATGCAAACAAGAATTAATAAAATCAGTCCTTTCAATTTCAGTTGAACAAAATCTAACAAGCTCTTAACTTGTCACTAATGGCAACTACCCAGTCATTTTTTTTAGTAAGGTTGACCTATAAGAGGATCTGATTCAATCCTGCAAACTTCATACAATCCTAACAAATCATGAGAATCTTAATGCTATTTTGCAACAATTTCCCTTATCCCCCGACTCGCGGTGCTACTGAGGGCAGAACTTTTAATTTGCTTAAGTACCTAAACCAACACCATGAAGTCACTCTATTTGCTCGACGAATCGAAAATATTACTGAAGCCGAAGTCGAACAATTGAGATCTTTTACCAGCCATCTCGTTTTATTTCCACCCCGTGAAATCGCCGTTGCCCAAAAAGGAGTGGTGGGAGTAATCGGGAAAGTATGGCGCTTTCTGGAGGGATTGTTTCAGATGATCCCCACAAGCGTTTTAAGTTATTATTCACCAGAGATTCAGAGCGAGATTGATAAATATGTCTCCCAGAAAAAGTGCGATGTGATTGTCTGCGAACAAAGCATTAGTGAAGTTTTCATTCGACCAGAATACCGTCAAAAAGTCAAAACTGTTGTCGATATTCATAGCTCAGTTTACGGGTGGGTACGGAATCATTTAGAACATGGAGCATCTGAATATCCCCTCCGCGATTTCCTTTATCTCCCCTTACTCTACCGCTATGAGCAACGTTATTGTGCTAAGTTTTCTCGACTAGTAGCAACTACTGATTACGATCGCGAACAATTGTTAAAAATTTCACCAAAGGCTCAAATTACTCTAGTTCCTAATGGTGTGGATCTAGAAATGTTCCCCTATCGCAGTCAAGATCCTGGGGGACATAGTTTGATTTTTATCGGTACTATGAGTGCCACTCATAACATTGATGCCGCCCGTTTTTTTGCTTTAGAAGTATTTCCTAAAATCCAACAGCAATACCCAGATGCTACTTTCACTATTGTCGGAGCAAAACCAGGACAAGAAGTTCTAGAACTTGGTCAGCGTCCTGGTATCATTGTTACTGGTACTGTCCCTTCAATTGCCGATTATTTGCACCAAGCAACTGTCTGTGTCGTTCCCTTACGAGTCGGTTTGGGGATTAAGACTAAAACTTTGGAATCAATGGCAACTGGAATTCCGATTGTTGCTAGCAATCGGGGTTTAGAAGGGCTAACAGTGGATGGAGAAGGAGTGCCTTTGCGGGCAATACGGGCAAATCAAGTAGAAGAATATGTAGCAGCCATCGCTCGCCTATTTGAAGATGCTAAACTGCGTGAAGAAGTCTCTCGTAACGGACGATCTACGATCGAGTTAGAGTATACTTGGGAGCGAGCAGGTCAACTTTATGAGCAGGTATTGGAGGTTGAGTAGCTATCGCACTAAGTCAGAAATCTATTCCTAGTAATTAGGTGAGATATTAACTTTGATCAACATTTTACTTGTCAATAAATCATGCAAAACCAGCCTATCCTATCTGTAGTAACTCCTACCCTCGGCAATTTTTCTGAATATTGGTTGCAACAACTTCTCTCTATTCAGGGTGAGGTTGAATTTCTCTTTGTTTATCCTCCGGGTGTAGCTGCTGCTCCCGCAGCAGATCCTAGAGTAAAAATATTATCGAGCCTCTACAAAGGTGAAACACCTCAAAGGGCTGTAGGTTTGCTCAATGCTTCAGGTAAATATGCGATCGCGTTAGATGACGATGATTTTTTACATCCAGATGTTGTCAAGCTAACTCTTGATTACTTTGATAAATTTCCTCAGAGTTGGCTCCTGCGTTTATATAAAGAAAAAATTGATTACTTAAATGAAGAAGAAATTAAACGTCCTTGGGAAAAATTACCCGATCTCGATAAACTTAATGTCTCAAAAAGACGAGAAAATAAATTACAAGATTTAGTAGAAGTTCCGATCGCTCCCTTAGATAATCCTTTCGATATTAAGGTGGCTCTTTGGTCTTATGTCAAGAGAAAAGATATACATGGAACGCATGTTGAACCTTTCAATAATATCGTTTGGAAAAATGAACTGGTTAAAGATGCTCTGACTGAATTACTGCAAAATATGAGAACGGCAGAACTTCTTACTTGGTTGCCTTTGTGGGGATTAGATAGAGCTTTAGGGTTATTTATTCAAGCTAAATCTTTTCAAAAAGATATTTGTATTGGCCATTGGATGCCTGAACCTGGTCAGGTAAGATATATTGTTAGACCCTATTCATTGAAGACAATTCGACTTCTTGTCCTTGCAGAGGGTATATTAGTCAAACGGTTTCCACAATATGGCTATTTTTGGAATCTCTTCTTTGAAGAGTTATATAATGGTATCAAGACAAAAATTAGAAAAAAGATTGAAACACTACTCCCATGATATCATTCTTTATCCTTGATTCAAATCTATTCCATTTCAATGTTCAAAATGTGTCTCTCTTAGGAATTACGCAGTGACAATACATATAGTGGTAATGGTGCGTTAGCAGAGGATAACGCACCCTACAGATAGATGCGTTGCGTAACTCCTGGCTCTAATAGATTTAGAGAATTATTAAATTCCTGAAAACCTGGTTCTCTCTAATTATAAACAAAGCCGATCCCATGAGTAACAAGAAATTCCTTTAACCTTCTTTACCCAGCCTATAACGTAAATATAGGATAGGAACTCTCCTGAGATCGTTAATTACAAGATTCCACATATATCCATATTGTGGAAACAGCTTGATTAGATAAAATTCAGACAAAATACCGTATCGATTAAATCGTATGTATTCCGGGGGATTATTTTCAATACGAATTTGTTCCGGTTGTGGCAATAAGTGACCAACGATCTTCCCTTTGCCTTGCTCAAAAAATTTAGCTTGTATAGACAAACCAAGAATTCGATCCAGACACCAAAAAGGAACGTATTTAAACGGACCGACAAAAGGCATTATTCCGACAATATCTTTGCAAGTTTCTTGCACCATTTTAGTAACCCAGACTTTCTTGTCAAAATTCTCTGTGTGAGGTCCATAATGATCTTTTCTGTCCCGAAAAATACACATAAGATCAAAATCATTAGTGAAGGGAACGATAGGGATTTCCATCATATAGTCTCGATCGTTATATAAATTTTGATTGCCTTGAGATTTTCCACATACTTTTAGCTCATCCATATTGGGAAGAGTTGCCCAGGAACCAGCAAGTTGATCTTTCTCCCCAAACTCAAAATTTTTTCGGCTTAATCTCATCACCCAACTATCGGGAAATCGCTGGAAATACTGAAGAGTAATTTCTGCTATATCGGGATTAAGATACTCGTCGCAGTTAATTGTTAAAGTATAGGGAGCTGTCGCATTCATCAATCCACTAATCCGTTGGATAATTTCTCCTCTCAGAGGACTGACAATCTGGTGCATTCGAGTATCGGTAATAGGATACTTCTCGGCTCCAGGTGGATGAACTAGAATAAATTCAACGTTTCCCTTAATTTTGACAAGTTCCTCAATCCAATGGTCTGAAAATCCTTCTCTGGTGGGGATGACGATTGATAAGACAGGTGTTGTTGTTTCAGACATAGAAAACCTCGTTTTAACAAATTTTAAATTATTTATTTAAGCTTCATTCAAGCTCTATTATACCATAACTTTGAGATTTTTATGAAAAAATTCTACTTTGTCCCAGATTCGAGTCAATCGTTCATCAAAGACTGAATCATTACTAAGAATAGGTTGAAGATTATTTATAATTTTTGTTAAAGCAGTCCTGACATAAAGATCTTTCAATGCTTTGAAATGATTCATTCTTTTGAGGATTTTGACCAGAATTTTCTGATTTGATAAGGCAGAGGAAAGGATCGCTGGTTCATATTTCAATTCCATCGATTCACACCAATCACTCCATTTGAAAGTGTTGACCCCCTCCAGGCTAAGAGGAATCCAAGGTATCCGTAAAGCATCAGCGACAATTGCACCGTGCATCGCTTCTGCTATTACTATCTCGGAGGCACTAATGTCATCCATAACCTTTTCCACATCGGTAATACTCGGTGAAATATATCTAATCCCAAGATCTTGACAAATTGGCTGGAAGTCATATCTAGCTTCATGAGACCAATGGGGCATAAATGAAATCTTGAATTTTTTTTCTACAGGTTTATGAAAACTATGAACAAGAATAGCGGGATCGGCAATCGCCAATGATGGATCTAAACCTAAAGTCTTGGCTGTTTTTGGTCCTCTAACAAAATGAAAAATCCAGTTTTCCTTAAATGCTGTTACAGATACTTTGTTTGATCCATACCCAGAACCGAAAACGTGCTTATCATGTTTTTTAGGATGCCCAGGGTATAAAATCGTTCCAATCCCAAAGAAAAGTTTACTTGGATCTCCATCAAAAATATTAGGAAATATTTGCGGAAATAACCATGGGTTAAGTAGATCGCCAAAATTAGGGATTCTATGAAAATACATAAGTTTCATTTTTACATCCTGGTGTCATGGTATACTTTGGACTAAAGTGGAATCGTTGGATTATTTTCAAGACTTGAGTTCCAATATCCCCACCCGATTGCCGAGCTTGGCACTGGCAGCAAATCGGCTATCTGCTGACACCTCCTCCCAACAGTTTTTCATGTCTTCAGAAAAATTAATATCGTCAATAATAATAATAGCTTGAGGACTGCTTCTTTCAATGACAATATTGAGTTGAGGAATTACAAACTCACTTGTATGTATGGCATCAATAAATGCGACATCAATAGTTTTGCTATTCAACAATAGTTGATCTATATTCTCCTCGAATGTACCAATAGTGAGATTGAATCGATTACTTATTTGATTAAGGTTTTTTCTTGCTATATCTGCCCAAATTTTATTCGGCTCAAATGTGAGCAACTCTCCTTCCTGATTAGCCTCCAATCCAGCAAGAAAATACATCCCAGAAACACCGAATGCAGTCCCAAATTCGACGATAAGGTTCGGTCTTCGTTTTGTTACTAAACTGGTATAAAAATCTCCCATTACACTTGCCGTTCTTACGTTATTAGGCATCCTAGTTGAACCACGATCGTTGGCAGGATCGTTAGTGAGATAACCATCCCAAAGAGGTTGCCTCCCCAAGCTATTTGTCTCGGAAGCAATTTGTTCTATTTTTTGACTATAAGGACTTTTTTTGGGCTTGATAATATCCTCGGCAAACTGTTGAGTAAGCCAATAGGTTTGACTATGCCTTACCCAACAGATTGGTATTTCCCTTTTTTCAGTAAAAAATAACCGTTTTATGGTGCGTTTAGCCATTTGAAGCATTTGTCGATCTCCTGATATTTTTCAGGTTCCATTTATTCTAGCATGAGATTTAAAATTTTTAACTCAAAAACGCTCACTGCTCAAATCAAAAATTAATGGCAATTCCACTTGCCCCCTTTCATAATCTTGGACAATCCCAATATCAATAAAGTACCCATCAGCGATAAATCCATGGCATTTAATCTTATCAAAATATCTCTTCAGAAAGTCATCCTCAAAAGAAAACTTTGCGGCAAAGTTAAGATCTTGTAATATTTTTTTCTTCAAGATGTAAATACCCCCATTAATATTTCCATCTAAATTATATTGTTTCTCTTCAAACTTCAAAATTCTACTATCCGCAAGTAATACCCGGTTATAGCGGTCAAAATCTTCCAAATATTTAAGAGCAACAGTCAAGTCTGACTCTTGAAGCTTATGAAAGCTAATCATGTCTTTCAGTGAGACCTCAAAAAAGGTATCTCCATTAAGAATTAATACATCTTCTGAATCGGTTTTATTTAAGGCATATTGAATTGCTCCTCCTGTCCCAAGTGGTTCATCTTCAATTGAATAAATTAATTCACAATCCTTATAT
>NZ_JAMZMM010000013.1 GCF_024178385.1 Limnofasciculus baicalensis BBK-W-15
TGTGTAGCGACAGATTTCAATCTGTCGTAAAATTTGAGAATGAAACAGCCCTGGCTTTAACAAGGGGGGTTGGGGGGGTGAAAATTATGGCAACAAACAAGTATCTTTGCTAAAACGGGATACTCCCAATCCGCACCAGCAACACTACCAGTAGTGTTGTTCCGTAAGTCCTATATATAGCAATCCTAAATAAGTCGTAAATAAATCCCAGCCAGAACCCTTGTAGTGCGGGCATCTTGCCCGAATAACTTTTGACAACCCATTGAAAATTGCTATCTATAACAAAGATTTTAGAATATTCTCTGGCGAAAGTAACACAAGAGCGTTATAGTAACAGAAAACCCCTATTATAGCAGTCGCTAAGGCGGTTAAGGCATCCAAAAACGCCAAAACTCATTCACAGCAATCCTTTGACTTTTGACTTTTGTTAGCGAAGCGGGACGAAGTCCCTTTTGACTTTTGCTATATATCTCCGCTCATAACTTCCACCATGCTTAAGAAAACACGATAATCCTTGATTTTCCGTTAATATCATCACCAAAAACCGAGCTTTTAGAGGACTAATGACATTAGTGGAAGATCTCGGTTTAATCGCCCACAATAAAAACTATTCGTATCCCTTCAGATACGCTGTTTTATATGGTTAAGCGATCCCTCCAAGCATCTCCTGTGGGAATTCAACAAGCTAAACGAGCCTTTGCCCTCAAGGGGTGGACGCAAGAAAATCTGGCAGGGGAAGTAAACTTAAAGACTCGTCAACCGATTTGGCGATTTTTCACCGGGCAACCCGTCGATCGCCAGATTTTTATGGAAATTTGTTCGATACTGGATTTAGATTGGCGAGAAATTTTGCTTAATCCGCCTGCGGAATTTCCTGAACCCGGAGAGATGACGAAAACTACTCCTCTAAATATCGATGGTTTGGTGCAACAGGTGCGAGTACAACATCACGACACCATTCAAAACCAGTGCGGTATCTTACAATTACTCGATATTAACCATCCAGTCATGATTGATGACATTTATGTGGATGTCAATATTTTGGAGGAAATTGCCAGTCAACAGTGGTTTGAAATTGCGGATCTGCAAAACTTAGGACCAGACGAATTCGATCGCGTTGGCTTGGGATCGGTTGAACAGAAACAAATACCAGGAATAGAGGCGGTTGAAACTTACTCAAAGCTGAGAGTTTTGGGTAAACCAGGAGTTGGCAAAACCACCTTTTTGCAGCATTTGGCGATTCAGTGTAATCGGGGTGAATTTGCCCAGAATCAAGTACCTATTTTTATCTCATTGAGAGAGTTTGCCGAAGAATCCAGACGCGATAGTGAATTTAGTCTTTTCAGTCACATCCGTGAGGCATTTCTCACCTCTGGAATTTCCAACCCCTCTACACTTGAAACTTTGCTCCAAGCGGGGCGAATCTTACTCTTGTTGGATGGGATGGATGAAGTACTGAACCAAGACATTACAACAGTACTCAGAGAAATTCGCAAATTCTCAGAAAAATATCATCGAAATCAATTTGTAGCAACCTGTCGCACCGCCGCCAATAAACTCCAACTGCGAGGCTTCACCGATGTCGAAATTGCCCCCTTTACCCAAGCCCAAATTACTGCCTTCGCCCAAAAGTGGTTTGTAGTACTAACTAAAACAACTACTCAATCCGGGCAAAATCAGTCTGCTCAGTTTATTCAAAAATTAGACTTGCCCGAAAACTGGCAGTTTCGCCAACTGGTAGTTACACCTTTGTTTCTCCATCTCGCCTGCTGGGTATTTCAAGGCCAAGGCAAATTTCCGACTAAGCGGACTGACTTTTATAAACAAGGACTGGATTTGCTACTAGGTAAATGGGATGAAGCCAAAGGAGTCGAACGCGATGATATATATCGAGGGTTTTTATTGCCCCAAAAACTAAGGCTCCTGAGTCAGTTGGCGGCTGTCACCTTTGAACAGGGGCAGTATTTTTTTGAGCAACGGATCATTGAACAATACATTGGGGACTATTTGCAGAATTTGCCCGGTGCCACCATCGAACCAGAGGAACTTCAACTCGAAAGCGAAGCTATGCTCAAAGCAATCGAGGCACAGCATGGCTTCATCATCGAACGGGCGCGAGGCATCTTTTCGTTTTCTTATCTGGTATTTCAAGAATACTTCACGGCTCGAAAAATTGTTGCTAGCCATAATCTGGGAGGATTAGAGCAAGCACTGGGAGGCTTGGTTAGTCATATCACCGATCCCCATTGGCACGAAGTCTTCTTGTTAACGGCTTCTATGTTGCGCAGTGCTGATTCGCTAGTACAGTTGATGAAGCAACAAATTGATACCTTAGTCGCTCAAGATCCCTATCTCCAAGAATTTTTAATGTGGGCTAGCCAAAAATCCCAGCAAATCCCAGACGAAAGCAAAATGGTTACCGCACGAGCGTTTTACCTCGCTCTTGCTCAAACCCCTCATTTGGCAGATCGCTTTGCATTAGCCAGCACGCTGGATCAAGGGATGTTTTTAGATGCGGCGTTGGAGAAATTGTTGCTAGAGTTTGCCATAGACCACAGTCAAGATTTTGCATACGTCAATGCCTGTAGTGAGGCACTCAACAACATTCTGGTGATGATTCTGGATGCTGGATTTTATAAGTCTCTCCAACAATTGAGAGATCAATTACCATCTCCGAGTCAAAACCGGGAAAGGCTTGAGGATTGGTGGCAGGAAAACTATTCTGCCTGGGTGGAAAAGGTGAGGGGCACAATCGCCAAATATCAAAATATTCAACATCCCTGGCAGTTTAGCCCTGAGCAACAGCAAGTGCTACAGCGCTACTATGATGCCAATCAACTCTTGATTGATTGTTTAAATAGTAACTGCGAAATTACAAGGGCAATCCGGCAAGAGATTGAAGCAACATTGCTGTTACCTCAAAAGGAACTGGAAGATCGGGAATGGTTGTAGTTTTAAAGGTAATAAACTAAACATTTTGTGACTAATTGTAAGATTTTCACACAATTTAGACAAACTTACATTAGTCAACCCTTTGAATCTACTCAAATTAAAACCTTCGTCTGTCATGATAGTGCCACAGTCGCGACATCGGATGTTGCTACTGATAATGGTACTATTTACATTGTTGACAACGAGGACTTGCATGACTTCTCATTCTATTGAAATTTCCCCTAAAAGTGGGCAACCACTGGTACTAAATTGGACGGCTGTAGCATTTTTCAGCACAGTTCATGCTGTAGCTCTTCTGGCTCCGTGGTTCTTTTCCTGGTCTGCTTTGGGGGTGGCGATATTTCTCCATTGGTTGTTAGGCAGCATTGGTATTTGTCTTGGGTATCATCGCCTCTTGACTCACCGTAGTTTCCAGTTACCGAGGGGACTGGAGTATGCGATCGCAATTATTGGAGTTCTTGCGTTACAAGGTGGACCTATTTTTTGGGTAGCTGGACACCGGATGCACCATGCTTATACTGAAGATATCGACAAAGATCCTTACTCTGCCAAACGAGGTTTTTGGTGGAGTCATGTACTCTGGCTATTATATGACCGCCCAGAATTTTTTAACTACGATATCTATAAAAAATCTGCTCCAGATTTGGATAAACAGCCATTCTATCGCTGGTTAAACCGTTACTTTTTGCTACTCCAACTACCCCTAGGAGTCTTGCTATACTTGCTCGGAGGCTGGTCATTTGTCATCTACGGTGTGTTTGTCAGATCAGTCTTGGTTTGGCACAGCACCTGGTTTATTAATTCTGCTACCCACATCACAGGCTACCGTATCTTCAACACCCAAGATAACTCCGGTAACCTCTGGTGGGCAGCCATTATTACCTATGGAGAAGGTTGGCACAATAATCACCACGCTCACCCAAATGTTGCCAAAGCCGGATTGAAATGGTGGCAAATTGATACCACTTGGTGGGCAATTTTCATCTTGAAGAAACTAGGTTTAGCCAAAAAGGTGGTCATGCCTGCTATTGACTAGAAGGATTTGCCGTCTCCGATCGGGATTAGTTTTATGTAGGGTGGGCAGTCCCCAATATAAGGCAAAAAGCTTATTATTACGTTGGTGGGGACTGCCCACCAAAGCAGTTATTGAAAGGCGTGCCAGATCTCAGTTCGAGTTAACCCAAAAATAAGATCGATACAATATCCCAATTATGAGAACAAGCTTCATGAGAGTCTGACGGGTAAAGTCGATGGAGCTTAACTCCTGCATCGCCCGTTACATTTTGTATCGTACTTAATCAATTCATTCAAGTTTAATCAATTCATTCAGTAAATAAAACAACCGTCTGTAACAGTAACACCAGAAGCAGATTTGTTAACTGGACTCAGGTAACCAATTCTCAAATTAAACAAATTAAATAAGGATCGCATTATGAGTTTAAAGAATAAAGCCAAGGCAACTGCCAAAAATATCGAAGGTAAAGTTCAAGAAGCAGTAGGCAATCTGACTGACAATCCCAAAGCTCAGGCAGAGGGCAAAGAAAAACAGGCAGAGGCAGAAGTTAGTTTCGCTATCGAAGATTTGAAAGATCAAGTCAGGGCAGCTACCAAAAATATCGAAAGTAAAGCTCAAGAAGTACTAGCACATCTAACTGACAATCCCAAAGCTCAGATAGAGTGCGAGGAACAACAGGCAGAGCCAGAAGTTACTTCCACTAGCGAAGATATCACAAATAAAGCCAAGGCAACTGTCAACAATATCGAAAGTAAAGATCGAGAAGCAGTAGGCACTCTGACTGACAATCCCAAAGCTCAGACAGAGGGGAATGAACAACAGGCAGAGCCAGAAGTTACTTCCATTATGGAAGATATCACAAATAAAGTTAAGGCAACTGTCAACAATATTGAAGGTACAGTTCAAGAAGCCGTAGGCTATCTGACTGACAATCTCAACACTCAGGAAGAGGGGAAGGAAAAACAGGCAGAGGCAGAAGATAGTTATGCTATCGAAGAAATGAAAGATAAAGTGAAAAAAAAAGTTCACTAGTCCGTCATTTGTCACGGTGATGCAAAAGGTACGCTTCGCGCCCACTATTCAGATAAATGATTAAAAGTTTGCTGCCCTAGGAACTCTTTATTACTTTAGGAAAGATCATTCTTTAGTCTTTTTTTGCCTTTAAATCTTGACATAATCTCTCATAGACATCCAAAAATTTGGAGTAAGTCATGGCTGAACTAAACGGTGTAATGATGCAGTTTTTCCACTGGTATATTCCACCAGATGGCAATCTGTGGAATGAGCTAAAAGAAAAAGCTCAAGCATTGGCAGATAAAGGAATTACATCAGTGTGGCTACCTCCAGCCTACAAAGGGACTGCTGGTGGTTATGATGTTGGCTATGGTGTTTACGATATGTACGATTTGGGCGAATTTGACCAGAAAGGCTCAGTCCGGACTAAGTATGGTACTAAAGATGAATATGTTAGCGCGATCGCAGCAACCCAAGCTGCTGGAATCCAGGTTTACGCTGATGTTGTCATAAATCACATGATGGGCGCGGATAAAGCAGAAGAAACCCAAGCCGTACCCCTCAATCCCGACAATCGTGGTGAAGCGATTGGGGAGATGCAGCCTGTAAAAGTCTGGACACATTTTAGATTTCCAGGTCGCAATGGCAAATATTCTGACGCAGAATGGCATTGGTGGCACTTTGATGCGGTGGATTATAACGCCCACAATGAAGGGGAAAATGCCATTTATCTCTTCAAAGGCAAAGAATTTGACAAGCAAGTTGATTTAGAGAAGGGTGGTTTCGACTACCTCATGGGTTGCGATTTAGATGTTGAGAATGAGGAAGTGCGTGGGAAGCTGGACAAGTGGGGGGTTTGGTATGTCGATACGACAAACGTTGATGGATTTCGATTTGATGCGGTTAAACATGTCAAGGCAACTTTTTTCCCAGAATGGCTAAAGCGTTGCCGTCAAGAAGCCAAGCGGCGATTGTTTGCCGTGGGTGAATATTGGTCAGCTGATACCGAAGCCCTACATCACTTTATCGAAATCACGGGCGGCGATGTCATGCTATTTGATGCCCCACTACACTACAACTTTAGCGAAGCCAGCAAAGCAGGCAATAGCTATGATATGCGGCAAATTTTCGACAATACTTTAGTCCAACAACAGCCCACCCTCGCCGTCACACTGGTTGATAATCACGATTCCCAACCCTTACAATCCCTAGAATCAATCGTAGAAGCATGGTTTAAACCATTAGCCTACGCACTCATTTTATTGCGGCGTGATGGTTATCCTTGTATTTTCTATGCCGATTACTATGGGGCACACTATACCGATAAAGGTAAAGATGGTGGTGAGTACGAGATTTGGATGGATAGTCACCAGTGGCTAATTGATAAATTCCTGGAAGTTCGGCATAAATATGCCTACAGCGATCAATACGATTACTTCGACCATGCTAATACGATTGGTTGGACAAGACTCGGAAACGAACAACATCCTGGGGCAATCGCGGTAATCCTCAGTAACGGCGATTCAGGCACCAAGTGGATGGAAGTCGGTAACCCCAACACAACCTACATGGATTTGACTGAACAAATCCAAGATCTGATCGTAACAAATGATGAAGGCTGGGCAGAATTCCGCTGCAATGCGGGTTCAGTTTCCGTTTGGGTACCGCAAGACTAAATCAATTTCAGGACTTATTCTCAAGTCGTCAGAAACCGGGTTTCTTCCTCAACCTCGATCGTCTAAACCCACAATTTTTTGTAGAAACCGGGTTTCTTTAGGTAAGTCCTAAATTTAATTTTTTCACTCAGGGAGTAGATTATGCGCTCGAAAACAAAACTAATTTTATGGATATTTGATAATTACAAACAATGTCAGAAAATCCTGAGACTATAACATAATAGAGGAAATATCATGAGTGCTGTAATTGACAATTTCACCAAAGAAATTCATGACTATTTAGAAGCGGTAGAAAATCGGGCAAAATCGATTAAAGAAAGAATTAAATCTGCACCGAAAAGAACTCAAGCAGAGATTCAATCGAGACTCGATGATGCGAAGATAAAACTAGATGCTAAGAAGCAAGAATTCGATGAGTACCGAGCCAAACTCAGAACTCAATTTGAGGAAAAAGAATCTGAGATGAAGTCGAATGTTGAGTTCTGGAAAGCAAGTCATGAAATTAAAAAACTCGAACATCGAGTGGATAAAGCTGAAGATTATGCAGCGATGATGACCTTCTTAGCAATGGCGATGATGGAAGAAGCTGAAAAAGCAACTTTGGAAGCGATCGCCGCCAGACTAGATGTCGAAGCTGCTGTGGGCACTGAATTTCAATCTACATCATCGAGGAATTAGTCATGAGTATCATTGCTTGGATAATTTTAGGCTTACTAGCAGGTGCGATCGCAAAAGCCATCGTCCCCGGTTATCAAGGTGGTGGCTGGCTTTCAACCATGTTCTTGGGTGTCATTGGTGCATTTATTGGCGGTACTTTGCACATTTTTATCAAGACTGGAACCCTCCAATTATCAGCCCCAGGTTTGAGCGTTCCTGGAGTATTTGTCGCGGTTTTGGGTGCAATCATTGCGATCTTTATCTATAGCTTTATGTCTCGTAGAAGCGTGTAAATTATCGCCATTGCTACAGTCACTTACGAATTTTGTTGTTGTTTATTAACTTAGATGAGTTTGACATGAAATACATTTCTGCATTGCTATCCCACCTGCGCCCTGTCCAGATGTTACTGTCTACCTTACTCTGTACTATGCTATTTTTTGCCAGCGGCTTCTCAACACTAGCGGCCAAAAATATTCCTACCAAAGGGACAGTACAACTAGACAAGATTGAACAGAAAGCCCAAAAGGCAATTGATTCTCCAGCGATGTCACTTGAAACTATTGAGAAGCGCTCTCAGGGAGGATTGAATGAAGTACAGGGTGATGCGGATCGCGACAAAATGAACAGTTCCAATGACCCTAAGTTGCCAGTAGTCAAACAAGCTGAAAAAGCACTTAGCAACATTCAGAAAAGCTAAGGCTTAATTCTTTGATTCAGAGAGAACCTGATTCTTCTCTTACTGTTGTGTTGCTCGATCCAAATGACTTCAAGTCAAGACTGATGCTCACAACAGTAAGATTACTAACGAATCACAAATTCAATTTGATGAAAATCAAGCCATTTACAAAGATTTAGATTATGGCATGAACTACGGCAAGTTTCGCCGGATTTGGCGGCTGTACTTAATTTGGTCTATTTGTTATTTCGATAGCTGTGATGGAGAATTTTTTGGGAATGGTCAATACCTAATGGTTCATGCCTAGTAGTCTAGATCTTGAAATCACAAAAATCTTATCAACTCTAGGGCGATAAAATATGATTGTATTTGTGTAAGTTTTTTCAATCCAATCTAAATATTCATTTCAACAAGTAGGAAAATATGAGCGATCTAATTGTAATTGGCTTTCCAGACGAATTTAAGGCAGATGAAGTATTGCTCGATCTCAGAAAACTGGAGCGAGGATATCTGATCGATCTAGAAGATGCAGTGATCGTGGTGAGAAATAAAGAGGGCAAAGTCAAGGTTAAACAAACTCAAGAACTTGTCGCTTCTGGCGCATTAAGTGGCGGTTTCTGGGGATTGTTAATCGGCTTAATCTTCCTTAATCCTCTCCTGGCATTTTTTGGTGCAGCAGTGGGAGCTATTTCTGGTGCATTAACAGATATCGGCATTGATGATAACTTCATTCGAGAATTAGGCAACACCCTCGAATCGGGAACCTCTGCCATTTTTGTCTTGGTGAGAAAGTCTACACCTGACAAGGTTTTAGAAGATTTGAGCAAATTTGAGGGAAAAGTTCTCCGAACTTCGTTATCCCATGAAGATGAGGCAAAACTTCAGGCGGCTCTTAGAAAAAGCGAAGCAGGGTAAATCATAGCTCCAAAAAATCTCGAAGTCATCGCCTATCAATATATAGCAGCCGCCCGTGTTAAGGCATTCTCAGCTACCAAATTTTAACAAGGGGCTGAGAGCCAATTGTCCTAACCGCTGTGGCGGTTGCTATAAAAGGAGATTCTCTGTTCAGGAAGGAAGGCAAATGGAAACACAATCGATAGCAAATCAGCCATCTAATTCACTTCCTCCAACCCGGGGAAGGATTGAAACTCTCCCTGGATTGAATGGAGCCTTCCTGACGATCGTTAGCCTTGCGATAATCTACGGGATTGTCGCTTCAATTTATCCTGGCATTCCCAAGCGTATAAAGCATTTATTCAGCTTCAAATCGCGTCACAAGATTTTGTGTCATCGCTGTCGATATTTTAGCAATAATGCCTATCTTAAGTGCGCTCTCCATCCAGTAACCGTACTGACCAAACAAGTGGTTAATTGTAGCGATTACTGTCTAAATAGCCAGGAAAAACGGGCAGTTTAAAATTTTGTGCTACTCGGGTGAGCAAAGATACTTTCCTTGCCCAAATCGTGACAGTCAAAAGTATGAATATATCTGTCAATCATCGTCCTTCAGCTCGCTCCTACGCGGTTCTATCCATTGGTGCCGCCGTAATGACTATTGCGCTGAAGTTTGGAGCATATAGCCTGACGGGTTCCGTGGGTTTGCTGTCCGATGCCTTCGAGTCAATTGTGAACTTGGTGGCAGCGATTGGTGCTTTTTGGGCTTTGTCTTATGCCGCCAAGCCGCCCGATGAGAAGCACTCCTTTGGACATTCCAAAGCAGAATATTTTTCCAGTGCCTTGGAAGGATTCTTAATTTTGGTAGCTGCCGGAAGCATTGCCGTTGCCGCTGTGGATCGTTTTTTCCATCCCCAGCCGATTGAGCAGGCTGGATTGGGGCTAGTGTTAGCCCTCTTGGCAACAGCGATCAATGGTGGAGTCTCCTGGATTTTGCTCCAGGCTAGCCGACAGCTCCGCTCCATCACCCTCCGGGCTGATGCCTATCACTTGCTCACAGATGTGTGGACATCGGTAGGGGTGGTGCTAGGGATTGGGCTGGTTAGCGTTACGGGCTGGTTTGTGCTAGATCCCATTGTTGCCCTACTCGTCGCGGCCAACATTGTTTGGACTGGATGCAAACTGCTCGGAGAAACTGGATTTGGTTTACTTGATGGCGCAATCCCTGACGATGAACAAAAGGCGATCGCGCTGATCATGAGTGAATATAAAACTCAAGGGATTCAGTTTCACGCTCTACGAACCCGGGTTGCTGGCTCCCGTAGCTTTGTGTCGTTTCATGTATTGGTTCCAGGAGCGTGGACAGTTCAGAGAGGCCATGATGTTTGCGAAATAATCGAACAGGCGATCGCCCTCGCACTACCAGGAACAAATGTCACAACACACCTAGAACCTTCAGAAGATCCAATTAGTTGGAATGACGAGAAATTAAATTGAATTACGATGCAATATCGCTAACTTTACTCCAATAATTTTCAATCGCTGCGGCGCATTAATCAACTGATGAATTAAATCCCATGAATCCACAAAATTCCCCGTTTTGGAGCTTACCCACAGATCGAGTGCTTCAGGAGACGCACTCCACAATCGCAGGGTTAAGCGGTCAAGATGCGAAACAACGCCTGAGCGAGTACGGCGCAAATAGCCTCAAACAAAAACGCAAATCGAGCGCATTAATGCTCTTGCTCAATCAATTCAAGAGTCCGATTATCTTGATTCTAATTTTTGCGGCGGTGCTATCAATTTTTCTGAAAGATGCTGCAGATGCCATTATCATTTTGACGATCGTACTCATCAGTGGGCTATTAGGATTTTGGCAAGAACGAGGAGCCTCGAACGCCGTCGATAAATTATTGGCATTAGTACAAGTTAAAGCAACTGTTTTGAGAGATGGTCAATCTCAAGAAATCCCCAATGAGTCAGTGGTTCCTGGCGACATTGTAGTCCTTTGTGCAGGTAAAAATATTCCGGGCGACTGTCTAGTTTTAGAGTCGCAAGATCTATCAGTGGATGAAGCCGCACTGACAGGAGAAACCTATCCAGTTGACAAGATAAGTGGCGTATTACCTGCTGAAACTGAACTGGGAAAACGCACTAATTACCTCTATATGGGAACCAATGTAATTAGTGGAACGGCGAAAGCAGTCGTCGTTCATACCGGAAAAAAAACTGAATTCGGCAAAGTATCGGAACGCCTGAAACTCAGACCTCCCGAAACAGAATTTGAACATGGACTCAGCAAGTTTGGCTACTTTCTGATGGAAGTAACGCTAATTTTGGTAGTTCTAATTTTTGTCGCCAACGTCTTCCTCCATCGCCCAGTGCTGGAATCATTTATGTTTTCTTTGGCGCTAGCGGTTGGTTTGACTCCCCAATTGTTGCCTGCAATTGTCAGCGTTAACTTGGCTCGTGGTGCCAAGAAAATGGCGAAAAAGGGGGCAATCGTGAAGCACTTACCCGCGATCGAAAACTTTGGCAGTATGAATGTATTTTGCACCGATAAGACGGGGACGCTAACGGAAGGAGAGGTGAAAATTCACTCTGCGGTTGATGTGGATGGGAAAGAAAGCGTTAGCGATGGCGTAGACTCGACGCAGGCGAATCGCGTTCTACTTTACGCTTATTTGAATGCTGCATCTGAGTCGGGTTATGTGAATCCCATCGATAAAGCGATTCGCGAATACAAAACCTTCGATATTTCTGCCTATCAAAAGCTGGATGAAGTCCCTTATGATTTTAACCGCAAACGTCTCAGCATCTTATTCAAAAAAGAAAGTACCCATCTGATTGTGACTAAAGGCGCACTGAAAAATATTCTGGATGTTTGCTCAAAGGTTGAAACTCCTGATGGAAAAACGATCGATATTGTAGATGAGCGAGAGAAACTCTACCAAGAGGCTGAAGAATTGGGCAGTAAGGGATTTAGAGTTTTGGGTGTGGCTGCTCGCGATTTTAATCGAGATTCATTCAGCAAAGATGATGAAACGAATATGACATTTATGGGCTATCTTGCTCTATTCGATCCGCCAAAAGCTGGCATCGCGGAAACTCTCAAAGAGTTGGAATTAATGGGAGTCACCCCGAAGATGATTACCGGAGATAGCAAGGCGGTTGCTATTAGTATTATTCAGCAGGTAGGATTGCCTGAACCAAAGATTTTGACAGGATCTGAACTAGATAAGCTCAGTGATGAAGCTTTGATACATCGAGTACAACATACAAATGTTTTTGCTGAGGTAGAGCCAAACCAAAAAGAGCGAATTATTATCGCTCTTAAAAAAGCAGGAAATGTAGTTGGATATCTGGGAGATGGCATTAACGATGCCTCTGCACTTCATGCCGCCGATGTCGGGATCTCAGTCGAGAGCGCAGTCGATGTCGCCAAGGAAGCTGCTGACATTGTATTGATGGAAAAGGATTTGAATGTCCTCCTGGCAGGTATAAAGGAAGGACGAATTACATTTGCTAACACTTTAAAATATGTATTTATGGCAACTAGCGCCAATTTTGGCAATATGTTTAGCATGGCGGGAATTTCTCTATTTATCCCCTTTTTACCGCTCCTGCCCAGTCAGATTTTGCTGACGAATCTATTCACTGATTTCCCAGAATTGACGATCGCAACCGATCGCGTGGATCGGGAACAGATTAACCAACCTCACCGCTGGAATATGGGCTTTATCCGCAACTTTATGTTGGTATTTGGGTTACTCAGTTCCGTGTTTGATTACCTCACCTTTGGAGCCTTACTCCTTGTGCTACACGCCGATCCAGCGCAATTCAGAACTGGTTGGTTTATGGAATCAGTGATTTCTGCATCCATCATTGTCTTATCCATTCGCACACACCAGTCTATTCTTCACAGTAAACCGAGTCGAGCTTTGTTTTCAACAACGATTGCGATCGCCGGGATCGCGCTCTTCCTGCCTTATACACCCCTTGCAAGTCTACTGGGATTTCAAGCCTTGCCGATTGAATTTCTTTTGTTACTGGCAGCAATTGTCGGACTTTACATCCTCTGTGCCGAAAACGTGAAACGAGTGTTTTATAGCCGCGTAAAATTTTAGCGGTTTGATGCTCCTGCTATTGTTCAAATCAAAAATTTAGAGGGAAATATCTTATGTCTACCAACCTGGAATTAACATCTCATCCTTCAGAGAGGCCGCAATCTGGCAGTTTACTGCGATTGTTGGGGTGGAGTGGTTTTTGGATACAGTTTGTTTTAACTATTGTTTCTGGACTGATTTTAGGTTTCGCGATGCTCGATCCGAACCTTAATCTTAATCTCAAGTCTGGGATCAGTTTGCTATCAGTAATTGGGGGAATTACAGCTTTAGCCTTAAGCATTTACTGGTTCTTTCGTTATGTTCTTCTTGGGCGACAATTGTCAGGATCGGAGCAGGCCTTACATCCTAACCGTAAGGAAACAATTCATATTTTGCAGCTAGGAGTTTTAGTCAACTTGGCGGCAATGTTACTGACGTTAGTCGGTATTGAAACGATTGTTGGATCGTTGCTCCTCAAAACCCTATCAGTTCCCCAAGGAGTCTCTGTCTATCCCATCGGGCAACAAATGATTGAGCCGATCGATATTTTTGTCGTACAAGCGAATATCAGCATGATTGTGGCTCAATTTGTGGGGATCGTAATTCCATTTTGGCTGGCAAGTCGTGTCGAACACCATTGGGAGAAAACACTATGAGCGATCTAATCGCGATTGGGTTTAATGGTAAACATGACTTACGCAAAGGCTCTATCCGTAGGGTGCGTTATACTCTGTTAACGCACCAGCAACATTATTAGTAGCGTTGCTGCGTAAGTCCTAGGTAAACTTAAAGCAAGGGAAGCTAGTAATGTCTAATTAGGGATGTCAACAATTATTAATTAAAGGTGATAAAAATTTACAGGCTATTTTAGAGTTTGTTTGCGGAGAATCAGCTATAGCAACCGCCCGTGTTAGGACAATTGGCTCTCAGCCAATTGTTAAAATTTACTAGCTGAAAATGTCCTAACTGCTGTGGCGGTTGCTATAAGTTAAGTAGTGGTGGAACCTATTACGCAAGACGACTATTTCTGGAAACTCTGCAATTATCGCTCGCTCTTGTTCCCACTCGTCAACTGTGCAACTACAAACCCATTATGAGGCAAGGCAACTTGTTACTCCTCTATGGCAAATCATCCTCCTATCTGGACTCTATCTACTGAGCAACTCTACGAAACTCTGTCAACTTCGGCACAGGGACTTTCCGAAGCAGAAACAGCACTCAGAATCAAGCATTACGGATTTAATGAACTACCGGAACCCGCTCGGCGATCGCTATTTCTCCGCTTCACGGATCAGTTAACCCATTTCATGGCACTTTTACTCTGGGTTGCAGGTATCCTGGCTTTTATTTCCGGTACACCTGAACTCGGTTGGGCAATCTGGGCTGTAATTTGGATTAATGCTGGTTTCAGTTTTTGGCAAGAATTTCAGGCGGAACAAGCCTTAGCAGCCCTCAATAAAATGTTGCCCGCCAAAGCTAAAGTCTATCGAGATGGGAAATTATGTGAGATTGCTGTGAGGGAGATGGTGCCGGGAGATGTGATGGAGTTGGAAGAAGGCGATCGCATTTCCGCCGATGCCAGAATGGTTTCAGCTCAGTCTTTATATGTCGATGTCTCAGTGCTAACTGGAGAATCGCTTCCAGTTGCCAGAAATGCCGAATCTGTCGTCACGGAAAAGATACGTGCCTCGGAAGCAAATAATCTCGTTTTTGCGGGTTCTACCGTTTCCGCAGGGCATGGTTTAGCTGTCGTCTACGCTACAGGAACTCATACCGAGTTTGGTCAGGTTGCCCACCTAACGGCAACCGTGAAGCGAGAACCCAGTACCCTGGAAGTGCAAATTAACAGAGTTGTCCATATCATCACAGGGATCGCCCTCGGGATGGGTGTTTTGGTGTTTTTCCTGACTAACCTCTTGGTGGATATGGGAGTCAAGGAAAGCTTCATTTTTGCGATCGGGATTATTGTAGCGCTTGTTCCAGAAGGATTGCTCCCAACCGTTACTCTGGCTCTGGCAATTGGTGTGAAACGGATGGCAAAGCGTAATGCTTTGGTGCGTCGCCTCTCGGCAGTGGAGACATTGAGTGCTACAACCGTTATCTGTACGGACAAAACTGGGACACTAACCAAGAATGAGATGACGGTGCGCCAACTGTGGATTCCCACAACTGAGATTGAAGTCACCGGAATCGGCTACGATCCAACTGGAGGAGAGGTGCGAGTTCCGAATCAGCGGCACGAGTCCCAGGTTAAGCTGCTACTTGCAGGATCAGCTCTCTGCTCCAATGCCCGTCTCAACCATCCAGCAGGTTCAAGTCAGTGGCAGGAGATTGGCGATCCTACAGAAGCCGCTCTCCTGGTGACTGCCATCAAAAAGGGACTGAAACTCGAACAATTACAGCATCAACTTCCTAGAAAGCAGGAAATTCCCTTTGATTCGCGCCGACGGATGATGAGTGTGGTGTTAGAAAGAAGTGCGGATGATTCAGGTTTAGGGTTTGAATTAGACAACCAATCATCCCATCTGAAAAGGCTCACGGCTCCCTATCTAATTTTTACCAAGGGATCGCCATTAGATGTACTGGAACACTGTTCACAGATTCTCAGAGATGGGCATATAGAAGAATTATCAGCAGCACAACGGGCAGAGGTAACTGCCGCTAATGATACATTTGCCAGTCGAGGTTATCGAGTTTTGGGAGTTGCTACCCGGCAGAAAGAGGAGCAAGAGCCGCAAGAAGCCCAGGAGTTGGAGCAAAATCTGATTTTCGTTGGGTTAGTGGCAATGATCGATCCGCCGAGAGCAGAAGTGGCAGATGCGATCGCAAAATGCCATCAAGCGGGTATCCAAGTAACCATGGTAACAGGAGATTATGGACTCACCGCAGAAGCGATCGCCCGTAAAATTGGTTTAGTGAATGGGAAAGCCAGAGTGGTTACGGGCGAAGAAATGGGTCATCTCTCAGATGCCCAACTCCGTCAAATCTTGCATCAAAAATCTGGGTTAGTCTTTGCGCGTGTGATGCCTGAACAGAAGTTAAGGCTGGTTCAGGCTTACATCGCCATGGGTAATATCGTAGCAGTGACAGGTGATGGAGTGAATGATGCTCCAGCCTTGAGAGCCGCCCATATCGGGATTGCCATGGGGATGAGTGGCACAGATGTGGCACGGGAAGCCGCTGATATTGTCCTGATTGATGATAACTTCGCCACCATCATCAGTGCGATCGAGGAGGGACGAGCTGTATATCAGAATATTCGTAAGTTTATTACCTATATCCTGTCATCCAACATACCAGAGCTGCTCCCCTTTCTGGCGATGATCTTTCTAAAAATTCCGCCCGCTTTGGTAATTCTGCAAATTCTGGCGATCGATTTGGGCACAGATATGCTTCCCGCCCTAGCTTTGGGCGCAGAAAAACCGGAGGCAGGCATCTTGCTGCAACCCCCCCGCAAGAAGTCCAAACCCTTACTAGATATGTCCTTACTCCTCCGTGCCTATTGCTTTTTAGGGTTGCTGGAAGGCTTGGCAGGAATGACAGGTTTTCTGTTGGTTTGGTGGGCAAATGGCTACGGGATTACCGAGTTGCAGGCGATAAATTCGGCGATTCTGGCACATTCGGCGAATGCTACCCAGATGGCAATTTATCATCAAGCAACCACTGTGATGCTGGCTGCGATTGTGGCTTGTCAGTGTGGTAACGTTTTCGCCTGCCGCAGTGAGCGTATCTCAATTTTTCGCTTAGGTTTCTTTGGCAATCGTTTGATTTGGTTAGGCATTGTGATTGAGTGGGCGCTGATTCTGTTGATTATCTATGTTCCACCCTTACAAAAAATCTTTGCGACTGCACCCCTATCTCCCTTGCAATGGTTGATGCTGCTTCTCTGTCCACCATTGATACTGATGGCTGATGAAGTACGAAAGCGAATTGTTCAAAGCTCGCATCCCATTTAGTTGGTGAATAAATATGAGAACCAACCTATAGGAGAACCATCATGAGTGTACCAAACGACCATCAAACCTCTCACCCCAAAAACCTTGCCTATAAGGGGCAGTTAATCTGTCCATATTGCCAATATTCTTTTCCCTTAACTTGGCATCGATACTGGGCTGCACCCTTGGGAAGTTACCGATGTCCCCAATGCAAGAAGTTGTCCCATCTCAAAGCTAATTCCGTTTGGGTATTCCCCATCCTAGTTATAGGAATAATCTTTATATTCGGAATACCATCATTAGCTTTAGCATACATTTCTAATAATTTTTTGGCTGGGGCGGCTTTCTTTGTAATAAGTAGCTTGGGAATAGTCATCCCAATTGATAAATGGCTAGACGGGCATTTAAGACGACTTCAAATTCGTTCACAATAAAATCTAACTCCCCAATTAAAATCTATGTCCATCGCAAACGATTCCAAAGAAATTCTGCGCGAACGTGCCTATGACATTCTGCGTTCCGAATACCGTCCATTAAATGCTATTTTTGCACCCAAAACGATCGCAGTTATTGGAGCCACAGAGCGACTTGGTAGTGTTGGTAGAACCCTGTTGTGGAATCTGATCACCAATTCGTTTGGTGGTACGGTGTTTCCGGTTAACCCGAAACGATTCAGCGTTTTGGGTATCAAAGCTTATCCAACAGTGGCAGCGATTGGAGAACCAGTGGATTTAGCTATCATCGCTACTCCTGCACCAACGGTTCCAAGTATTATTCGCGAATGTATTGCGGCTGGAGTTAAAGGCGCGATCGTCCTTTCGGCTGGATTTAAAGAAATCGGCACCGTAGGTATTGAATTAGAGCAACAGTTATTAGCACAAATTCGTGAAAGTCAAATGCGGCTGATCGGGCCAAATTGCTTGGGCGTGATGAACCCAATTACCGGATTGAATGCCACTTTTGCTAATAGTATGGCTCGTCCGGGAAAAGTTGGTTTTATTAGCCAGAGTGGGGCGTTATGTACAGCAATTTTAGACTGGAGTCACCGGGAAAATGTCGGATTTAGCGCCTTCGTTTCTCTGGGTTCGATGTTGGATGTAAATTGGGGGCATTTGATTGATTATCTCGGTGACGATCCACATACTGAAAGCATTGTCATCTACATGGAATCGATCGGCGATGCGCGATCGTTTCTGTCTGCTGCCCGCGAGGTAGCATTAACTAAGCCGATTATTGTGTTGAAAGCGGGTCGCACTGAAGCTGCTTCAAAAGCTGCGGCTTCCCACACGGGATCTTTAACTGGCAGCGATGCAGTGCTTGATGCTGCTTTCCGGCGCTGCGGCGTGTTGCGGGTAAACACGATCGCGGATTTATTCGATATGGCAGAAGTGCTAGCAAAACAGCCTCGTCCTAAAGGCCCTCATCTTACTATTATCACCAATGCTGGAGGCCCCGGCGTATTAGCAACAGATGCGCTGATTGCTACTGGGGGCGAATTGACAGAATTATCGGCTGATGCGATCGCCTCTCTGAATGCGATTCTACCTCCTCACTGGAGCCATCACAATCCGATCGATATTTTAGGAGATGCCGATCCCAACCGCTACGCTAAAACTCTGGAAATTGCAGCCAACGATCCTAACAGCAATGGACTGCTAGTCATTCTCACGCCCCAAGCAATGACCGATCCCAGTCAAACAGCCCAACAGCTCAAACCCTACGCTAAACTGCCTGGTAAGCCAATTCTTGCCAGTTGGATGGGCGGAAGTGAGGTGTCACAGGGCGAGTTACTGCTAAATCAAGCTGGAATTCCCACCTATCCCTATCCCGATGCAGCGGTGCAGGTATTTAGCTATCTGTGGCGATCGAGCTACAATCTACGTGAACTCTATGAAACTCCGGTTTTACCCACATCTTGCACCATTGTCAAGAACAGGCAAGATGCCTTTTCCACAACAAACCATGAGTTTTCTGGTGGGGCGGGCTTTGAGAACAGGCAAGATGCCTGTTCCACAAACTATGAGTTTTCTGATGGGGCGGGCATCCTGCCAGCCTGTATCCAGGCTGCACAAATCATTGATGCCGCCCGCCAGGAAGGGCGAACAATTTTGACGGAAGTGGAATCCAAGCAGATTTTAGCCGCTTATGGGATTCCCACCGTTCAAACCTGCATTGCGACTACCGAAGATCGAGCCGTTGAATGTGCCAGGGCGATCGGGTATCCTGTGGTTCTCAAACTGTTTTCCAAAACTATTACCCATAAAACAGATGTGGGCGGAGTGCAGTTGAATTTGATGGACGAAAACGCAGTCCGAAACGCTTACCAAGCTATTAAATCTGGTGTTCAAGCCTTAGCTGGAGAGGAGAATTTTCTAGGCGTTACTGTGCAGCCAATGATTGAGCTTGAGGGATATGAACTGATTATTGGTAGTAATCTCGACCCGCAATTTGGCCCAGTGTTGCTATTTGGAACTGGCGGACAATTAGTGGAGGTTTTCCAAGATCGGTCGATCGCCCTACCGCCTCTGAATACAACCTTAGCACGCCGGATGATGGAGCAAACCCGGATTTACAAAGCATTAAATGGTGTGCGAGGACGAAAGGCGGTTGATTTACCTGCACTCGAACAATTGATGGTGCAGTTTAGTCAACTGGTTGTAGAACAACGTTGGATTAAGGAAATAGACATCAATCCTCTATTAGCAACTTCAGAGCAATTGCTAGCCCTCGACGCTCGCATTATTTTACATGAGTCAGACATCGATGAAAACCAACTGCCAAAATTAGCGATTCGTCCTTATCCCACCCAATATGCAACTCCGTGGACGATGAAAAACGGTATTTCAATTACAATTCGTCCGATTCGTCCAGAAGATGAACCGTTGATGATTCAATTCCACAAAACTCTGTCTGAGGAAAGCGTTTATTTTCGCTACTTTCATTTAATTAAGCTCAGTCAACGGATTGCTCACGAACGACTGACTCGCCTCTGCTTTATTGATTACGATCGCGAAATGGCACTCGTCGCCGATTACCAAAATCCTGAAACTGGAACTCATGAAATTCTAGCTGTGGCGCGTTTGAGCAAATTGCACGGCATGAATGAAGCAGAATTTGCGCTGTTGGTGAGCGATAGTTATCAATGTCAGGGATTAGGAACAGAATTACTCGATCGCCTGATCCAGGTGGGACAGGATGAAAAGCTCGATCGAATTACGGCTGAAATTCTCTGCGACAATTCCGGGATGCAGCGAGTTTGCAAAAAACTCGGATTCCAGATTCTACGGGGGATCGATTCTAATGTTGTCAAAGCAGAGATTCAGACATCAAAGCCAAGTCCAAAAGGTTCAGAAGCCAGCACTCATCCCAACTGATTCGGGCTTGCTTGTTGCTCAGGATTGTCGATCGCGCTTAAAATTTGGTCAAATAGTCCCATAATCTTCGCTCCGTACTGTAGTTGCTCAATTCTAGATTAGCTCAACAGCATGAACTAACCACCACTGACGCGATCGCCTACAGTGGGGTTTCCATCTCGGCGACGGCACGAGTACGCATTGTCTCTTGCAAATGTTCATCATGCTGACGGTTTTCCTCACAGGTTCTTCGCATTTTGTTTGTATAATAGAATTGAGACAAAAAACAGGCTTCTAGTGACCAAAATTGTCTTCAGATCTTCCAGGAAACCTGGAAGCCTGATGTCTTGAGACTCATAGCTGAATCCTCATCGCTGACTTAAGCCAGGAGGCAGAGAACGATATGTTTGAGCAATGGCAAGAATTTAATTCAGGCAATTGGATGAACGAAATTGATGTACGTGATTTCATCCAAAAGAACTATCGGCCCTATGAAGGCAATGAATCGTTTCTAGCTGACGCAACAACAAGAACCCAAACGCTCTGGAGTCAAGTAACCAGTTTAATGGCTCAAGAGCGAGAAAAAGGAATTTTGGATGCAGATACGGCGATCGTTTCGACAATTACATCTCACAATCCAGGCTACATCGATCGCAATTTAGAACAGATTGTAGGCTTGCAGACAGATCAACCTTTGAAACGAGCAATTATGCCGTTTGGCGGGATTCGCGTGGTGCAAGCTTCCCTCAAAGCCTACGGTTATCAACTCGAACCAGCCACTGAGCAGATTTTCACCAAGTACCGTAAAACCCACAGTGACGGCGTATTTGATGCCTACACCCGCGAAATGCGCTTGGCGAGGCACTCTGGTATTATCACCGGATTGCCGGATGCCTACGGGCGAGGGCGGATTATTGGCGATTACCGTCGAGTTCCATTATATGGGGTCGATCGCCTGATTGATGACAAGAAAACGCAATTACAATCGCTGGAAGTTGATGCGATCGATGTTGACATCATCCGACTGCGAGAAGAGATTAACGAACAAATTAAAGCTTTGTTTGAGTTAAAGGAAATGGCGACAAGCTACGGCTTTGATCTTGGTCGTCGGGCCGCTAATGCTAAAGAAGCCGTGCAGTGGCTCTATTTTGCTTATCTAGCAGCAGTTAAAGAGCAGAATGGGGCGGCCATGTCTCTCGGGCGAGTCTCGACTTTCCTGGACATTTATTTTGAGCGCGACATGAAGAATGGCACGATGAATGAATCGGAACTTCAGGAACTGATCGACCATTTTGTGATGAAATTGCGCATGGTCCGCTTTTTGCGAACACCTGACTACAACGAGTTGTTTTCTGGCGATCCGACTTGGGTGACAGAGTGTATTGGCGGTATGGGTGAAGATGGTAGAACCTTGGTAACAAAGACCAATTTCCGCATTCTCAATACGCTATTTAACCTCGGTTCTGCACCAGAGCCAAACCTGACTGTATTGTGGTCTGAACGATTGCCGATCGCCTTCAAACGTTATTGTGCTAAAGTTTCGATCGAAACCAGTTCGATTCAATATGAAAATGATGATTTGATGCGTCCCTATTGGGGAGATGATTATGCGATCGCCTGTTGTGTTTCGGCGATGCGAATCGGCAAACAAATGCAGTTTTTCGGCGCACGGGTGAACTTGGCGAAATGCTTGCTGTATGCGATTAACGGCGGCAAAGATGAAAAATCTGGCGAACAAATTGCCCCGGCTTACGCACCGATTACCTCTGAATATTTAGATTATGACGAGGTGATGCAAAAGTTCGATCGGATGATGGACTGGCTGGCCAAAGCCTACATCAATACGCTGAATGTGATTCACTGTATGCACGATAAGTATTGCTACGAACGATTAGAAATGGCATTGCACGATCGCGATGTCTTCCGCACGATGGCCTGTGGGATTGCTGGACTTTCAGTAGTAGCAGATGCACTTTCTGCCATCCAATATGCCAAGGTGAAAGTCATCCGAGACGAACATGGATTAGCAGTAGATTATCAAATTGCAGGGGATTTTCCCAAGTACGGTAATAATGACGATCGCGTTGACCAAATTGCCGTCAACTTAGTTAAAGGCTTCATGAACAAGCTGAAGCAGCACAAAACCTATCGCAATGCTGTTGCAACGCAATCCGTACTGACAATTACTTCCAACGTGGTTTACGGCAAAAAGACGGGTAATACGCCCGATGGACGCAAAGCAGGTGAACCATTTGCACCGGGAGCAAATCCGATGCACGGACGGGATACAAAAGGTGCGATCGCCTCTCTAGCTTCGGTTGCTAAATTGCCTTACGCCTACGCGCAAGACGGGATATCAAACACCTTTTCGATTGTACCAGGAGCGTTGGGTAAGATTGAGGGCGATCGGCTGACAAACCTCGTCGGAATGCTAGATGGTTACTTCCACGATGGTGGCTTTCACATGAATGTGAACGTGCTGAATCGAGACACGCTTTTGGATGCAATGGATCATCCTGAATTGTATCCACAACTCACGATTCGTGTTTCTGGTTATGCCGTTAATTTCATCAAACTGACGAGAGAACAACAATTAGATGTGGTGAAACGGACTTTTCACGATCGGTTCTAAGCAAGTTGGGGTGAGTAATATCTCACCCCTGCTAATGGTTTTGATTGGATAAGTAGGTAGGCGGGATTCAACAAAACCATGTAACAGTTTTCATGGGAGTTCAAATATGATTGCTTTAAAAAGTATTGTAATTTGGCTAGTTTTTCTCATTGCCGAGAGCCTGAATGGAACGGTTCGTATCCTATGGCTGTTAAGGCATCAATAGTGAGGGGAGGGTGAAGCAAGAGGATATAAATATTTTCTCGGGCTATAATAAAGTTAAGGGTTGAAAAATCCAACAAGAGGAAGTAGCAACAATGTCAGTTTCTACATCTGTTTCTGGTTACATCCACTCGATCGAAACCTGCGGCACTGTTGATGGCCCGGGTATTCGGTTTGTAATTTTCACAGCAGGCTGTCCCCTACGTTGCCTGTACTGCTCTAATCCTGATTGCCGATATCTAGAAAACGGTAAAAAGGTGAGTGTTGATGAATTAATCGCAGACATTCAGAAATACACCTCTTACATGAATTCTTCTGGAGGTGGAGTCACCGTTAGCGGTGGTGAACCATTGTTTCAATCTCACTTTGTCACAGAGATTTTTAGGCGCTGTCAAATATTAGGAATTCACACGGCATTAGATACTTCTGGATACTGTGACTTGCAGGCTGCAAAACAAGTTTTAGAATTTACCAATCTCGTTCTACTCGATATTAAATCTTTCGATCCAGCAACGTATCATAAAGTTACCAGCGTCGATCTCGAACCTACCTTAATTTTGGCGAGATATTTAAGTGAGATTCATAAACCAGTTTGGCTGCGATTTGTGCTGGTGCCCGGGCTTACGGACGATCGCCAAAACGTTGAAAAACTGGCAGACTTTGTTGCAGGTTTAAAAAACATCGAAAAAGTCGAAGTTTTACCGTTTCACAAAATGGGTGAATACAAGTGGCAACAGTTGGGATATGACTATCAACTCAAAGATACTCAACCTCCAACACCAGAGTTAATCCAGCAAACATTAGAGATTTTTAGAAGTCGGGGACTGAATGCTGTTTGAGAGCTAACTATAGCCTCGATCGGATTTCTGGAGGTGCGTCGCCTCCGACAAAAAGTAAGTTCCATTTAACCAGTCGTTTCGACGCACCCTACAGATTAGCCTCGATCGGTATCTCACTTCGCAAGAAAACCATTATCATAGGAAGGTATGTATCCAAGTGGTTGTAACTAATATCCAAGAACTCGAAACACTCATTCAACAAGTCAAAATTGCTCAAGCAAAGTATGCGACTTACTCCCAAGAACAAGTCGATACCATCTTCAAGAAAGCGGCGACTGCTGCTAATACTCAACGCATTCCTTTAGCAAAATTGGCAGTGGCAGAAACCGGAATGGGTGTTGTTGAAGATAAAGTGATTAAAAATCACTTCGCTTCAGAATACATCTACAACAAATACAAGCACGATCGCACTTGCGGCTTAATCGAAGAAGATAAATCCTTTGGCATTCAAAAAATCGCTGAACCAATGGGAGTTTTAGCTGGGATTGTTCCCGTCACTAATCCCACTTCAACGGCGATTTTTAAGGCTTTGATTGCACTGAAAACTCGCAATGCAATTATTTTCTCTCCTCATCCACGGGCGAAGCAGAGTACGATCGAAGCTGCTAGAGTTGTGCTAGAAGGCGCGATCGCCGCTGGAGCACCAGAGCACATCATCGGCTGGATTGACGAACCGACAGTGGAGTTATCCCAAGCCTTGATGCAGCATCCCGACATCAAGCTGATTTTGGCAACGGGCGGGCCGGGGATGGTTAAATCTGCTTATTCATCGGGACATCCGTCTTTGGGTGTGGGTGCAGGTAATACCCCGGCGGTGATTGATACAACGGCAGATATTCAAACTGCTGTCAGTTCGATTTTGATCAGCAAAACCTTCGACAATGGGATGATTTGTGCTTCGGAACAGTCGGTGATTGTGCTGGATGCGGTGTACGATCGAGTAAAGCAAGAATTCATCGATCGAGGTGCTTACTTCCTGACAGCAGAAGACAAGGAAAAAGTTAGCAAAATCCTCCTGAAAGATGGTCATATTAATCCGGCTATTGTCGGACAATCGGTGGAGGCGATCGCCCAAATTGCCGAAATTGGATTAGTTTGTCTGGAGTTTCAGAGTCACAACCGTGCAGAAATTGAAAGCCACAATCCCGTCCCCTGCACTTTGCCTAAAGTTTTGATTGCCGAAGTCGAAAACATCGGTACGACTGAACCATTTTCCTATGAAAAATTGTCTCCGATTCTGGCGATGTATCGGGCAAGCAATTTCAATGATGCTGTGGAGAAAGCCGGAAAGTTAGTCGAATTTGGCGGGAAAGGACACACGGCTGTTTTGTATATCAATTCAGCAAAAATTGAGGATATTAAGTATTTTGAGAACACGGTAAAAACATCGCGAGTGCTGATCAATACTCCCTCTTCTCAAGGTGCGATCGGCGATCTTTACAACTTCAAACTAGACCCATCTTTGACACTAGGCTGCGGCACTTGGGGCGGTAATACGATTTCAGATAATGTGACTCCTCATCATTTACTGAACATCAAAACAGTGTCAGAGCGGCGGGAAAATATGCTTTGGTTCCGCGTGCCGCCCAAGGTTTACTTTAAGTCTGGTTGTCTTCCTGTCGCCCTGCGCGAATTAGCAGGCAAAAAGCGAGCTTTCATCGTCACGGATAAACCGCTATTCGATTTGGGATTGGTCGAAAAACTCACGACAGTTTTAGATGAAATTGGGGTGAAACACGATATTTTCCATGATGTTGAACCCGATCCTACCCTTGCAAATGTTACCAAAGGATTGGAATTACTCAACAGCTATCAACCTGATGTAATTATTGCGATCGGCGGTGGTTCGCCAATGGATGCAGCAAAAGTGATGTGGCTGATGTACGAGCATCCAGAGGTGGAGTTTGAGGGGTTGGCGATGCGGTTTATGGACATCCGCAAGCGGGTATATGAGCTACCAACCCTCGGTCAAAAAGCGATGCTGGTGGCGATTCCTACAACCTCTGGTACTGGCTCAGAAGTCACGCCTTTTGCGGTGGTTACAGATGAGCAAGCAGGGATTAAATACCCGCTGGCCGATTATGCACTAACTCCAAATATGGCGATCGTCGATCCGGAATTAGTGCTGAATATGCCCAAGAAACTGACAGCCTACGGTGGGATTGATGCTTTAACTCACGCTTTGGAATCCTACGTTTCTGTACTCGCAACGGAGTTTACGGAAGGATTAGCGCTGGAGGCGATCGGGCTTTTATTCAAGTATTTACCTCGTGCTTACCACAACGGTGTCAGCGATCCAGAAGCGCGGGAAAAAGTACATTATGCTGCGACGATCGCAGGTATGGCTTTTGCCAATGCTTTCTTAGGTGTTTGTCACTCGATGGCGCATAAATTAGGCTCTACTTTCCATGTGCCGCACGGATTGGCAAATGCGTTGATGATTTCTCATGTAATTCGTTACAACGCGACTGATGTTCCATTCAAACAAGCGATTTTTCCGCAATACAAATATCCTCACGCGAAAGAGCGGTATGCCGAGATTGCCGATTATTTAAGGCTGGGTGGAGATTCCCCGGATGAAAAAGTCGAAAAACTCGTGGCAGCGGTGGAAAACTTAAAGCATCAAGTAGAAATTCCGGCGACGATTCGAGAAACATTAGGAGAAGAAGATCGCACTTTTTACGAGAAGGTTGAAGTCATGGCCGAACAAGCTTTTGACGATCAATGTACTGGTGCAAATCCCCGTTATCCGCTGATTCGCGACCTGAAAGAGTTGTATGTCTTAGCTTACTTGGGTTGCCGTATTGATGCTGCGCCTTTCTATGCAGAACCTTGCGAGATTTTGCCAACGACCGTTGCGTAGCGGGAGGACGATGGAGTAGAAAAAGGTCAAAAAAAGCTGAGACTAGAGGGGATTGAAAGAGACTGTTGGCGAATTAAAAGATGACCTAACGAACTATGTAGGGCTTGCTGAATAAGTCAGGAAAAACCCCGAGCGGGATTGATGATTTATTTCAATCTGGTTTCTGGTTATGGCTTGCTACTCATTTCTGGAGATGTCTAATGAAACGATTTGCCATAGGCAATGCTACGCAATGCTGGACGGTAGCTAACAAACATTTACAGCCGAAGGGTTTGAACTCAGAAAATAATTGCTACACCCAATTAAAGGACATTTATGATGAACAGAGGGAAATTTATCAGCGTTGCGGTTGGGACAACAATTGCGGTTGGGGCAACATCTTATTTATTGAGCGATAAACGTAATCTTGTTAGGGCGGATATCAAACCGATAGACGATAACAATGCAACCCTCAAGCCGGATGAAAAAGAGATTTTGTTTCTTGCTTCCCTTGCACCAAGTGGTCACAACACCCAGCCTTGGTTTGTCCAATATCTCGAGCCTTATCACTGGATTATCGGCAACGATAAAAGCAAATGGCTTCCTGCTGTTGACCCAACTCAGAGAGAAACGATTTTATCGATTGGCGCGTTCATTCAAAATCTGGACTATGCGGCTGGTGCTTTTGGCTACGTCTGCGATTGGAGTTTGCTAGCTACGAGCAATCAAGATGAACGGGTGATGGAAGTAAAACTGATCGAAGCCGCATCGAAAAATGATTTTGACATCGCAAAAATCAAAAATCGCCGCACGGTTCGTTCTAATTTTTTAAGTGATGTGCTGAAACCAGAAGATCTCAAATATCTTGTCAATTCAGAACCAGAATTCATTTATTATCTGTCTGCCACCAGTAAGGAAAGTCAATTTGTCAACCAACAAACCATCGAAGCCAACCGCCTTCAAGCCTATCGAGATCCAGCGCAGCAAGAGTTATCCGACTGGATCAGATTCTCTAGTCAAGATGCAAAGAAACATCGTGATGGGCTGACAACGGCAAGCATGGAAATAGAAGGAATTTCTGGCTGGGTGGTGCGGAATTTTTACGATAAAAACAATGTGATGAAAAATGATTTTAGAGAGGTAGGTATCGATAAAGTTAAACAGCAAGTTTCGGAATCAGCAGGTTGGATTCTGATTACCAGCAAGGACAATCTGGTGGCAACGCTGCTCGAAACTGGCCGACGAATGCAGCGACTTTTTCTAAAAGTGCGGGAAAAGAATATAGCCATTCATCCTATGACTCAGATATTGGAAGAACCATCAACAAAACAAAAGCTAAATCAATCAATTGGGATTAGTGAAAATATTCAATTTATCTTACGAGTGGGTTATTTGAATAATTATCCGCCACCAGTATCACTACGCCGACCTGTTGATTGGTTTGTGCGGCAATAATTATATGAATTTAAACGGAAAGGGTTTTCATAGAATTCAAAGTTAGACTATTCACATTATTCGTACCTTCGTCACAAATTTCTCATCTTTTTTCAAGATTATGAGAGATAGTCGATATTCTTATTGTTTACGAGGATGAAATTTATGAAATGGCAACAATTAGTTTTGGCTTTTATAGCCACCATTTGCATGATCTTCGCGGGCAATGCCCTGGCACAGACTGATATTAATATTAATAATGCTAACCTCATTCGCTTTGGTGGCAGTATAACCGTACCAGAAAATCAAGTCGTCGAAAATGCCATTGCGTTTGGTGGGAGTGTTACTGTCTCCCCTAATGCCAGAGTTTTGGATACTGCGATCGCTTTCGGGGGGGATGTCATCCTGAAAAAAGGAGTGCAGGTAGAGGGTGATGTTTACTCCTTTGGCGGCAAAATTGTAAAAGAAGAAGGTGCGAACATTGGTGGTAGGTATACAACCAATGATCGACCTGGGATGATGGATGGTTCCAATCGAGGTAGAGGTAGCTTCTTCTACACTATTTCTTTCAGTCCCATTTTTAGAATTGGTAACGCCGTACTAGCAGCTATTCTCGGACTGATTATTTTACATACCAATCCACAGTTCCTACCAAATTTAGCTACAAAATTACGTCAACACCCCACTTTGACTGCTCTATGGGGAATTGGGGCAATTGTCGCCATTATCTTTGCCTGCATCTTTCTGGCAATTACACTCATTGGTATTCCCCTGATTCCACTACTAAGCCTGACGGTGATTATCACTTCTCTAGTAGGGTCATTAGGTGTAGCACTTTTTGTTGGTCAAAGCCTAGTCAGTAATCGTAATTGGTCGTTACAGCAGCAATTCTTGGTAGGTTTAGCAATCCTGACAATTGTGACACTAATTCCATTTTTCGGAGGGTTAATAGTTTTCCTAGTCAATATGTTCGGCTTGGGTGTCATATTGCTGTGGAAATTTGGTAGAGAAAAACCTCAAATAGCTACTGAGTGAGTAGGGTGACATGAATGTCCATCCTGTATTTGACCTTATTTAAGTTTAAAAAAATCCATGATTTACTTGCCTTTGATTTCAATCCTGTTCCTTGTTGGACCAGCACTTGCAGCGATCGCCATCACGCGATCGCTGAACACCCGTGGACATTTGGTTTTGTTGGGCATGTGTATCCTCTACGGAATTTTTCCATTGCTGGTCACTTGGGGGGGAATGGGTTTAGCTAAACGCTTTGGTTGTTCAGCGGAAGCAGTTCGCTTTATTTGTCCGTCCTCATCTTGGCTTGGAGGAGTCATTTCGGGGATGTTCATGGCTCACTGGCTGGCGATTTTCGCGATTCCATCAGCCATTTTAGGTGCGATCGGACTCCTGATTTCTTTGATTCTCAAGGTCAAGCGATCGAATGCCAATACTCCCGTCATGCCAAGGACTATATTTCATCGCAGTCGTCATAAAGTTTTCGCAGGCGTGTGTTATGCCCTTTCTCAGCTATGGAATTTACCAATCCTGGGTGTCCGGATTGTGACCGTTATTTTAGCAATCGTCCTCCCTGGATTTATTTTTCTGTACTTTTGGTGTTGGTTGGCATTCCCAATCGAGCCGCGATCTCAACAACAACCTGTAGGAAAACAATCATGAGTCTACGCAAAGATCGTCAAAATCCTCACCACCCAAAAACCACCTTTGCGGGACAGTTAGTTTGCCCGCTCCAATTGTGTTATGGATAACAGGATTTGACAGGTATCTAAATCAATGCTAAAAAACATGAATAAAACAATTTATAAAGTTGGGTTTTGGTCAGGATTTATTGCATTTATTTCAACAGTTGCATTTGTTATTGTTCAGGTATTGCAGCTTTTTGGTGTTCTCAGTTATCCAGTCGATGAAATTTTAATTTACGGATTTTCTCTTTGCATCGTAATACCTTTCTTGCTAGAAATGCTGGCACTTCACCATATAGCTCCATCTGAGAAAAAGTTTTGGAGTCATGCGGCTCTGATTTTTACAGTCTTATATGTAGCGTTCGTCACAGCTAATTATGTTGTTCAACTAGCAACGGTAATTCCGATGACACTTCAGGGATCTTCAGATGAGATCCCGATCCTAAAACAAACTCCGCACTCTCTCTTCTGGGACTTTGATGCAATTGGCTATATATTTATGGGATTCGCCACCTTATTTGCTATTCCTATATTTGAAAAACAGGGATTTCAAAGGTGGGTGAGATATTCTTTCTTAGTTCATAGTCTTGTTACCCCTTTGATTGTATTTGTTTATTTCTATCCCAACTTTTCGGAGAAGTTACTTCTTATTGCAATTCCTTGGGGAATTACAGCTCCGGTGTCAATGTTACTCCTTGCCATAATGTTCAAGAAGGATTCTGAAGTAAGCACTCAAACAAAAGGATAAGAATAAATCAAACAAATGCACGGCACATAACAGCAGCCAAAAAAACTCGGCGAAAAATGACAGAGAGAAGAATAGCTACAGCCAAGGATAGGTTGTTTAAAAATTATCCACAACCAGTTTCACTACGCCGCCCCGTTGATTGGTTTACTCGTTCATAAATACCGCCCACAAATAAATTTTTTCTTACTGTATGGTTCTCAATAAAAACATGAAACCAAAGAAGCGATCGCTAAATCAAATTGGACTTTTTCTACTTTACACTTTTTCGATAACTTGGCTATCTTGGCTGATTATTATCATTGGGAATAACTACTTTAATTCCCTTTGGTATGGTGAGCCTTTATTTTGGATACCTTACTTGATCGGTGGGTTAGCTCCAGCCATTAGTTCTTATATTATCTATCGACAGTTCAATCAAGATTTTGGCAAAGAATCTTTTGGTAAGTTTGTCTTTGGCAAAAAAATAGATGGAAAAGCATGGCTGATATTTGGATTATTTACAATTTGGCGTTTGTTGATGATTTGGGTTGCTTTTGGCATCAATAAACCTGTCTCAATTCTCTCGATAATTATTAATTTACCACTGCTCATCCTTTTCGGTGGATTAGAAGAATTAGGTTGGCGCGGAATTTTACAGCCTCAATTAGAAAAGATAATTAATTATTTACCTTCTATCCTTGTTGTAGGAAGCATTTGGAGTATTTGGCATTTGCCATTATGGTTTATCAAAGGCACAGTTCAAAGTTCATTTCCATTTGGATTATATTTACTTTCAGGAATAATTTTAACCTCCAGTTTTACAACCCTCTATAAATACACAAAGAACTTATTTCTCTGTGTATTAAGCCATGCTTGGTTTAATGGATCTATTGGATTAGCTTTATATATGGGCAATAATGGAACCTTGCAGCTAAATTTGAATTGGAAAGTAATTGTAGTCTTTTCTATCGAGTTAATAGTATCTGTCATTTTAGGAATAGCTTACCATCGTAAGAAACCCATTCTGTGTTAGCAATAGTTTCAAAGGACGAAAAGGAACTTCATTTAACAACAATTATGAATAACAGCAAGCCAGAAAATCACTCGCCATTAAAATTCTTTCTACTTGTTTTTGGACTTTCTATCCCTTTATGGATAATTGAAACAAGAATTGAAGTTAAAGGGCTACCGTTAGATATTCCTATAACAGACATATTAGCTGCATTTACACCATTGATTGCAGCCAGCATTCTCGTTTACAAAGAAGAAGGATCTATTGGTACTAACAAACTGTTTAACAGAATTTTAGATTTCTCAAGAATCACAAAAAAGATCTGGTATTTGCCTGTAATTTTGCTGCCATTTTTAATATATTTGTTGATATATATAACAATCCATCTCATAGGATTACCTCTTCCAATCAATTTTTACATTCCTTTTCTTTCAATCCCTTTTCTTTTTTGTTTATTTTTCCTCGGAGCTGTGGCAGAAGAAACTGGCTATATGGGTTATGCCATTGATTCTATGCAAGAACGGTTTGGCGCTTTATTAGCAAGTATCCTCATCGGTATACCTTGGGCAGTATGGCATTACCCGTCAATAATTCAACAAGGACACAATCTAACTTGGATCGTATGGGCAACTCTCGGCACAGTGGCTGTGAGAGTTCTAATTGTTTGGATTTACAACAATACAGGCAAAAGTTTATTTGCTTGCATCCTATTTCATACTTTGATGAATGTAGGAAGACCTTTGTTTCCAAGGGATGGAATACATAATCCATTGGTTGATTATCCTGATATTCACTATTCAATAATTGCGATCGTCGCAGGTATTGTTGTCTTTCTATGGGGAACAAAGACATTAGCTCGTTATAGATATGCCTGACTTTGCCGCAGATGAAGTCTGTTTATTTAAGTTTCAATTAAACCAATGGAGACAAAACAATGAAATCGAAGCTATTCCGTTTGACTCTGTGTTTGGCAGCCTTGGGCATGTTCGCAGCCTGCTCTTTAAATTGGAATGGAATTAGAGGATCGGGAATTATCAAGACTGAATCTAGAGAAGTGACGACATTTTCATCAATCTCCTTTAAATCTGTAGGCAAACTCAAGATCCAGCAGACTGGCAAAGAATCTCTCACAATTATCGCCGAGGATAACATCCTACCAATTTTGGATGGACATGTATCTGGGCAAACCTTGTATATCAGTAACGCCAATAAATCAAGCATTGATCCGACACAGCCTATTGAGTTCATTGTGGAGGTTAAGAGCTTGGAGCGCTTAGATATCAATGGAGTTGGTAGTATTGAAGTCAAAGATATCCAAGGTAAACGTTTATCAGTTTCGCTGGATGGAGTGGGTAGCATTGCGATCGCAGGAAATGTTGATGTATTGGATCTCAGTCTTTCTGGAGTCGGTAGCTTTAATGGTGCAGAGTTGAAGGCTAAACAGGCTACAGTTCGGAATAAAGGCATAGGAAGTGCTGTGGTTAATGTGAGTGAGCAGTTGGATGCGACTGTATCAGGCGTAGGGTCAATAGAGTATATTGGATCTCCTCAAGTCAAAGAATCTGTAAAAGGTATGGGGGCAATCAAGAAACGATAGCTTCGATCAAATCCATTTGCGATGGAATAACCGCAATTGAGTGGAGGAAAATTAGCAATGCCATTTACCACCGAACAATTTTTTCTGGTTTTCAACAAATACAATCAAAATACTGGAGATAGTAATGACTAAATCAATTTCTCTCAATACGCTCTGGGAGTCAGCGACACCTACTGAGCTTGTATTCAACTCAGATAAACTCTCTCACTTGCCAGAAGCAGCAAAACGGTATCTCGAACACACAATCGCGCCTGGAACAAAGCTTGCTTCTGCGGTTCGTTTGAAGATGCACGGCGAAATTAAATTGAAAAAGTGGATTCCATTCAAAGCCGAGCAAGTCATTTGCTGGGAACATGGATTTATTTGGAGTGCTACGGCATGGATGAATGGCTTACCAATTGTCGGATCGGATCGTGTCATAGATGGCGTTGGTGCGATGCAGTGGAAGCTGTTAGGATTATTCCCTGTAATGACGGCGAGTGGTGCTGATATTACGCGGTCTGCTATTGGTCGCCTTCAATCAGAGTCAGTGTGTTTACCTTCTGTATTCTGCGGCGATGACGTTTTATGGACAAGCACAGAGTCAGCGGATCTAGACTCCAATTTGCATTCCAGTTTTGTCGTGCAAGGCGAGAAAGCCGAACTAGATTTCACTATCGAGTCGGCAAAGCCGAGGCTACGCCAACGAACAGGTTGTCTCAAGACCTTCAAGTTACCACGATGGGGCAATCCAGACGGTGCTGAGTTCCGTTATGTGGACTTCGGTGGAACTTTAGAGGAAGATCGCACATTTTGCGGCTACACCATTCCTACCCGTCTACGAATTGGATGGTACTTTGGCACTGAGCGGTTTGAGTCGGAGGGCGAATTTTTCCGAGCCACAATCGATGATGCAATCTATCGATAAAAACATGTAGGAAATTTTCGTGATGAAGCATAAGTGCGATGAGACTATTATCATTATTGGGGCGGGAATTGCTGGGCTTGCGGCAGGTTGCTATGCCCAGATGAATGGTTATCGAACTCAAATCTTTGAGATGCACGATCGACCAGGTGGACTGTGTACAGCATGGCAGCGACAGGGATTTATTTTTGATGGTTGTATCCATTATTTGTTTGGCTCTGCACGAGGACAGCCTTTCTACCAACTCTGGGAGGAACTTGGCGTTGCGGGGCAGCAACAATTTGTCCATCATGATGAATTGCTGCGGGTGAGCAAACCTGATGGGAAAACTTTAATTGTTTACAGTAATCCCGATCGATTGGAGCAGCATTTAAAAGAAATATCACCGATAGATCGCCGATTAATTAGCGATTTATGTACAGGGATTCGCACTTTTACTCGCTTCGATCTGTCACTACTTCAACAGCAACCCAAAGCATTAATGCAGTTAGGTGACTGGGGAAAGTTAGCGCGGAAAATGTTGCCATTTATCTGCCCACTAGTGCGATGGGGGAACCTTTCAGCAGCAGAGTTTGCCGAAAGGTTTCAAGATCATCAGGCGATTGGTGTGCGGTTATATAACAACGAAACATGCGATGCAGATCGAATTATTTCAGCCTGTGACGGGCACAATACGCTGTTTGGGTTACTAGATCGGCAATATGTCCCCCGCGAGATCCAACGTTACTACGATGGACACTTACCGATTCATTCCCAACTACAGGTATCACTGGGGGTAAATCGCGATCTATCAAACGAACCGCATTGGACTACTCATTTGCTCAATGAACCTGTCGTAATTGCAGGGGAAAAGCGGTATGAGATTGGAGTCAAACACTATTGCTTCGATCCCTCTCTAGCACCACCAGGGAAATCGGTGCTGATGGTTGTTTTGACAACTAACTATGACTATTGGCAACGTATTTATGGTCGATCGATCTACGATGCAGAAGAAATTCAAGAATCACAAATTATCATCGATCTTTTAGATCGATTTTATCCTGGGATTAAGAATGATATTGAGTTTGTAGATGTGGCTACACCTCTCACCTACGAGCGTTATACAGGCAACTGGCAAGGATCGAGTTGTGGTTGGCTCCTGACCAAACAAACCCTCCCATTATCGATAAAAGGCTTACCTAAAACATTACCTAAACTGCGGAATTTTTATGCGATCGGGCAATGGGTCGAACCAGGTGGGAGTGTGCCAGTGGTTGCCATGTCTGGACGCAATATTATTCAGCAAATTTGTAGAGAAGACAAGCAGACTTTTCGGTCAATAACACCTGAAAAATAGAAGGTTAAAATGGAAAATAACGTACCAGCAAACAAATCACCAATCAAATTATTTTTGTTATTTTTTTTCTGTCAATACTAATAAAATTATTTTTGCGCTGATTCTCTTTCATGCCATATATGGCAAGCTTTGTATCGTAATCAATCAATTCAACCAACTCATTCAGAAAATCATGCGATCGCCTGTCACACTCAAAGCTTGGTATGAGCGGAAGATATTAACTTCCTCCTTTAGTCGAACAATAGCGAACTGCTGACAGCTATGAATTGCAACGGAATAACCGCAATCGAGTGGAGGAAAATTAGCAATGCCATTTACCACCGAACAATTTTTTAGGGTTTTCGAGAAATACAATCAAACTGTATTTCCGATGCAATTTTTACTAATTTTAGTGGCGATTGCCTCGATTGCACTGGCAGGAAGTCCAAAACCGTTCGCAAACACAACTATTTCGGGATTACTCGGTTTTCTCTGGTTGTGGACAGGTGTTGTTTACCATTTGATCTTTTTTACAAAAATCAGTCCACCCGCCTATATCTTCGGGGCATTATTCATTTTTCAAGGCTTATTATTTTTATACGAAGGCGTGGCAATAAATCGTTTGATTTTTCGCGCTAGCCAGAAATTTTACGGCATTCTCGGCGCGATATTTATTGCTTATGCCCTAGCGATATATCCGTTAATTGGCTACGCTCTGGGGCGAATTTTTCCATCATCACCTACATTCGGCGTACCTTGTCCGACAACCATTTTCACGTTCGGCTTGCTGCTCTGGACAGACAAAAAAATTCCGTTAAGTTTATTGATTATTCCAGTTTTATGGTCGATTGTCGGAACCTCAGCGGCTTTAAATTTCGGGATTAAAGAAGATTTCGGATTGCTTGTCGCAGGAACGCTCGGAACGGCTTTTATTATTCGACGCAATTTAACACCAAAAATGGATAAATTGTCTTGACGCAATATGGAAAGTGAAACCAAATTAACACTGATTAAAATCCTTAAAATTTAAGTCATTTCTACGAGGAGTAATAAATTGAATATTTTTATTCTGTTTGCTGGTTTCTTGGTTCTTTTGTATTTTCTTGTGATTAGATCCTGGCAGTTAACTTGGGGAGCAACTAAAGAGGAGATTACTCAGTCTTTAATTGGCGATGAAATTGTCCAAAAGCCTCACTTCGTTGCCACAAGAGCGGTATCGATCGAAGCTCCACCTACTGAAGTATGGAAATGGATAATTCAAATTGGTTCTGGGAGGGCTGGTTTTTATAGTATCGATCTGATAGACAATGCCAATATACCGAGCGCAAGAAATATACTACCAAAATATCAAAAAATTGAGAAAGATTACTTTATTCCATTTACTCCTAACCAAAAGAATGGAATGTGGGTTAAAGATTATCGAGAACCTGAGTATATCTTATGGTGGGATTCTCCGAGGGAGAGGCTACGCCAACAAAAAGCAAATGGAACATGGGGCTGGTTCTTACGACAAACTGAAGCTGGTGATACAAGACTAATAACTAGATTAAGAACCAAATATAATTTTAGCTTTCCCTGGATTATCTATTATATCTTCTATGACTTGGGAGACATTATCATGATGAGTAAATGTATGTTGGGCATCAAAAAAAGAGCGGAAACAATTCATCACAAAAATGTTGGAGGTAAAGTTCAAACATGAGAACCACCCATAAACCTTTCTCCCTCATAACATATCTATTGATTGTCGTGGCGGTATCTTGGCCATTTCAAATCGCCTATGTCCTGTGGGCAGAGACACCGTTTATGCGCTATGCCTTAAGCTCATTACCGATGATTATGGTCACAGTTGCCACCTATATTGCTGGTCGCTATATATTCCATGATGGCTTCTCCAAAGCTGGCTGGAATTGGGGTAAATCAAAACACTATTTAGCAGTCTTTTCACTTTTGATATTTATCTTCCCTGTTGGTTAGCAAAATACACGAAGTTAATCTATACAACCATTTTCGCGATCGTTCTCATCATCACAATCTATCAAAGTCTAAATTAACAAACATAGGTAAGTATCATGTGGATGAAATGGATTGCAATTATTGGTGTTTTCATCATAGTCTCCCTTGGAATTGCTGCCATTTATAGTGGCTATCGCTGGCAGTCAGATACTGATAAATTACGCGCCAAATTAACAAGTGGACGGCGAACAATTGAGCCAAAAATCTACGACCAAAAAGAGCTTGAAGGTTTACCAGCCCCCGTACAGCGATTCTTTCGGACAGTACTCAAGGATGGACAGCCAATCGTGACTGCAGTTAAACTCTCTCAGACAGGAGAGTTTAATATGAGCGAGACAGAAGACAAGTGGAGTCCATTCACTGCAACTCAATTTGTCATCACTCAACGTCTAGGTTTTGATTGGGATGCACGCATCCAAATGGCTCCAGGAGTGAATATATTTGTCCATGATACATATCTGTTAGGAGAAGGCAACTTACACGCATCATTACTCGGTTTTTTCACCCTGGCAAAAATGCACAATACGCCTGAATTGAACCAAGGTGAATTATTGCGATTCTTTGCTGAAGCTGCTTGGTATCCTACTGCCCTATTACCCAGTCAGGGTGTACGCTGGGAAGCAATCGATGACACCTCTGCTCGCGCTACTCTGACGGATGGTGCAACAACTGTCTCTCTCGTATTTCAGTTTAATGCTGAAGGTGCGATCGCTACTATGCGGGCTGATGCGCGTTATCGTGACAAGCTGACTGCTATGCCCTGGGGTGGCAGATTTTGGGAATATTCAGTTTGCGATGGGATGCTTATTCCCTTAAGAGGTGAAGTGGGATGGGAGCATCCAGAAGGCACTCGACTCTATTACAAAGGGCTGATTACAGAGATTAACTGGGAGCATCCCGAGAAAGGAAGAAATGCAGGTTGATTCTTACTCCCCCCTTTGACAAGGGGGG
>NZ_JAMZMM010000597.1 GCF_024178385.1 Limnofasciculus baicalensis BBK-W-15
CTATTATTCTCTTGCCCTTAGTGGCATCACTAGCGATTCCTCTCATTCCTGATAAAGCGGGTAAAACTGTTCGCTGGTATGCCCTTGGGGTTAGCATTACGGACTTTTTACTTACACTCTGTGGCTTCTCGAATCATTACGATTTGAACACCTCAGCGTTTCAACTTCGCGAAACTCATCCTTGGATACCACAAATTGGCTTAAATTGGTCTGTAGCAGTTGATGGCTTATCCATGCCCCTGATTGTTTTAGCAGGATTGGTAACCACCCTCGCTATCTTAGCCTCCTGGAAAGTCAATAGCAAGCCTCGTCTCTTTTACGCCCTGATGCTGGTGATGTACAGTGCGCAGATTGGGGTATTTGCGGCACAGGATTTACTCTTATTCTTCTTTATGTGGGAACTAGAATTAGTTCCCGTTTACCTGCTAATTTCCATCTGGGGTGGGGAAAAGCGTCTATATGCAGCAACTAAGTTTATCCTTTACACGGCGGCGGGTTCTATTTTTATCCTGGTAGCCGGATTAGCCATGGCGTTTTATGGCGATACAGTTACCTTTGATATACAGGAATTAGCTAACAAACATTACCCCTTGGGGATGGAATTGTTACTTTATGCTAGTTTCCTAATTGCCTTTGGGGTAAAATTACCAATTTTCCCTTTACATACTTGGTTACCTTTTGCCCACAGCCAAGCTTCTGCACCTGTTTCGATGATTTTAGCTGGTGTATTGCTGAAGATGGGGGGCTACGGATTAATGCGAATGAATGTGGAAATATTACCCAATGCTCACATTCACTTTGCCCCAATCCTGGTAGTTTTAGGTGTAGTGAATATAGTCTACGGCGCGTTGATGGCATTTTCTCAAGATAATCTCAAGCGGCGTTTGGCTTATTCTTCAATTTCCCACATGGGTTTTGTGCTAATTGGCATTGCTTCCTTTAGTGAATTGGGGATGAATGGTGCTATGCTGCAAATGATTTCTCACGGATTGATTGCGGCTGCATTATTCTTCTTATCTGGGGTGGCTTATGAGCGTACTCATACCTTGGAAATGGATAAAATGGGTGGAATGGCGAAAGCAATGCCCAAAGTATTTGCCCTCTTTACTATTGGTTCGATGGCATCTCTAGCATTACCGGGAATGAGTGGTTTTGTGGCTGAGTTGTCGGTATTTGTAGGGATGGCTACCAGCGATGTTTACAGTTCGATGTTCAAAGTTCTCTTTGTTTTGTTAGCAGCAGTAGGATTAATTCTGACTCCGATTTATCTACTTTCAATGTTGCGTCAGGTATTCTACGGAAATACTAATTCTGAACTTAATTTGCCTAAATATTTAGGTGATGCTAGCTCTCGTGAGATCTTTGTAACTCTCTGCTTATTACTCCCGATTATAGGGATTGGTTTCTATCCGAAAATGGCAACTCAAACCTATGATGTCAAGACAGTAGCGGTTACGGCTGAGGTGCGTCAAGCCTTGCCGATAATTGCTCAAGAGCGGAGTAATTTGTACTCTGAGATGTTAAATGCCCCTTCATTACTGACGGTTAAGCCTCAAGCTCTGGTTGGTGTTGTGAATAGTATTACTAGCACACCGATTCAGTAATTTCAAAAACCCGGTTTCGGTTTGGGAAATACCGAGATTTTAATTATGAATTATCGCATTTGCCAGGGCGATTAGGAAAAGGGGCTTAAGCCCCTTGTTAACTTTGCTTACCTGAGAATGCCCTAACCGCTCTGGCAGTTGCTATATCTGATTATTTAATATTTTTTGCGGAAATTGTTCTCCTAATCACCAGAATACTTCAGGCTAGTAAATAGATAATTATCCTTACCTTTTTCCTAATATACAAGTGGCTTTTAGTACAATAAATCCTTCACTCTCAAAAACTGAACAGTCATTAACTACCTTTGATAAAGCAGGAATAATTCCTTGTGCTATATTTTTTTCTGCTTCTAGGATAGCTGGCTGATATGGCTGCAACCATTCATTCTGGGCAAGATATTCTGGTGTGAATGAATTATCCTCTAGTAACCAGAAATCGATACCGAATTTTTGGATAAAATCTTTAACCTCTGTCATATCTGGAGTATACTGAGCCTGAATTAATTCTATTATCCGTTGCCGAAATTGGCGAGAATAACCCAAATGGTATGGAATGGCATATTCCCGCCCTACTAAAATGCTTCTTTGGGCAAATGTTGGTAGGTTATTTGCTTCTGCTGCTAAAGATGCTATTAAACTGTCTTTGGGTTGTGATTGAAAGAAGTGATATAAGGTGGGAAAATGCCCTTCTTTGTATTTGGTGAGGGGAAAGTCATCGACTAAGGCGGGATAGAAAATTATTGCCGCTGTAATTAAGGCTGTTAATCCGATTGATAATAACTGATAACGTGATTGAAATGGAGGAAAAGACAAATAATTGTGAATTTCTCCCCTCTTTCCCCCACTCCCCAC
>NZ_JAMZMM010000598.1 GCF_024178385.1 Limnofasciculus baicalensis BBK-W-15
CAAGGGGAGAGTTAAAATTTAAAACTCAAAACTCAAAACTCAAAACTCAAAACTAACTGACAGGGGATTGACAATAGGGGAAAAAAACAGTAAAGCTTAATAGAATACATAAATCGTTCATCTCGCCATAGACCAATTAAAAAAAAGTGACGGGACGGAAGTAGGTCTGTTAAACCGAAGGAACGCCCTAACGCGATCAGAGGAACTAATAATGCTCGTCTCCTTGTTAATTACCCTGTCAATTGCTTTTGCAGCGGTTTGCGTGATTGTCAACACTACAGAAGAAATTGTGCAGGTAGCGGCTGCTTGTGTTGCCTTAATCTGTTCGTTTTGTAGTCTGATTTTTGCGCCATTGTTTCTCAAAGTGCTGATTGTCCTCGTGCCTGTAGCGATCAATAAAATCTCGATGACTAAAATCAAAGCAACTCAAAGATGAATCTCTTTGACTTTAGGTAGTCACGGAAACTTAAACGAAGTACTCCATCGAATATAAAAGACTAACACAGCTAGATATTCCGCCGCCATTATTCTGATTTGTCCCTGAAATTTACAGTTAATTTAGCCTTGGTTAGCGATCAATTGAGCAGTAAAAAGCCCGCTATTTAGGATATAGCGGTTATCAAGTAAACTACCCATCACTAATTCGGAGTACCGAATATAGTGAGGGCTTTTAAAGAAGTCCAGAGTTTACCCGACGCGAGTACTTCATGTGCTACGATTTTTAGGTCATCTCACCTACAAATGCCCAGCCAGTTTGTGGCTCTGAGGTTAACGGTTAAACAAGCATATTGGGGAGGCAGTGCGTTGGACGGGTTCCCCGGCTTAAAGCTAGTGCCGTTTGAAGCTAGTGCCGTTAACGTAAAAAACCTTTAAATCATTGTAAGGGCTAACCTTACCCAAGCAATTGGAGGCACATTATGTGCAAAATACTAGGATTGTAGGAGGATGTCACATTCACTGCATTAATGGGCAAACTTGACCTAGCTTAAGATATAGATTCGCTTTGAGCTAAGTACTATGCCATTTACAATCCTGGTTACAGATGACAATGTAGGCACGCGCCTTTCTGTGAGTGATTACCTAGAGATGTCAGGTTACATTGTCATCAGGGCTGAGAATGGTGAAGAGGCGCTGTCGCTAATCGATCAGTATCATCCTCATTTACTGGTGGCAGATATTAACATGCCAAAAATGGATGGTTATCAACTGGTGCGAAATGTTCGAGCCAAACCCGCCTTCCGCCTGTTACCCGTGATTTTCCTAACGGAACGTGGTACTACAGAAGAACGGATTATGGGTTACCAGTTGGGGTGCGACTTATACCTTCCCAAGCCCTTTGAAATGCAAGAATTGGGTGCAGTGATTCGCTCTCTTCTGGAGCGATCGCAGATTATCCAAGCCGAATTGCGCATCTCTATCGCTGAGGGGAAGCCTTCGCCAATACCGACTTCGACTACCCAAACGCTCCCCAATCCTCATCCAAATGTCTCTCTTGCGGAGGAGATTACATTTGGGTCCCATACTCTCAGTCTAACTGAGCGAGAACAGCAAGTTTTGAATTTACTGACTCAGGGGCTATCCAATGGCCAAATTGGACAGAAGCTGCACCTCAGCCCTCGCACTATTGAAAAATACGTTAGTAGTATCCTTAGAAAAACTGACACCAATAACCGAGCTGAACTTGTCCGAGTTGCCCTGGAAAATCATTTAGTTGATTAGTTGTTTGTTGTTTGTTGTTTGTGCTTCAGACTTATATTGACTTTGAGCATTCTCTATGGTAAGTACAATTTTTTCTTTATTTGACATTGCCAATCAAAAGGCTACAGTATCAGCCTGAGTGAGGCACAATAGTAGTAAGCGGCTCAGTGGGATTGTAGATTGTCAGTTTGAATAGTTGACAAACTTCAGCTCACCACTTAAAATCACATACTCAAAACTCTTTAGACTATGCTCCAAGATACTCAAACCATACGCTACTATCAGCAGATCACTGATGCTCTGGTTTACATGTGGAATCGGGGTTATCGTTTTGATGAGCTGCGACTCTATCTTGATGGCTATCTGGATGCTCTCAGACACACCAAGATCCTCGAATCCTACCACATCCACCGTTTAGAAGCAGAAGCAAACCGTTACCTCCGAGATCCATCTAACTTTGACGCGATTCCCTTACCCCAAACTGAGGTTGACTACCACTAAACCTTTGTTTGATTGGCTAGTCAACAGCTTCCTAATATACCTTAAACTCCCACTCAGTAGCCCAGTCTGATTGTTCAGTTTTCTGATTTGTCCTGTAAAAGTTACAGGGGAGTTAATATTAGGAATATTTAGATCAGGGTGTTTTTTTAGGGATCTACGATAGCTTCTCTTCTCTAACTGAGATCTTACACGAATCGAAACAAGCCAAAGCGATTGGAAATCGCGGCTACAAAAACAAAGTCCGCCTTCGCGGACT
>NZ_JAMZMM010000138.1 GCF_024178385.1 Limnofasciculus baicalensis BBK-W-15
GTAATAATTAATCAATTAATTTTTACGTTTTACTTCTGACTCCTGAATTATACTGTAAAATTCTTTCCCGTTGCCTGGGATAAGATGTCAATTTCAATCAAGATGATAAATTATGAGTTCCAATATCGATCTGTTTTCCCCCTTTCAGTTAGGCGAAAATTTACTGCCAAATCGCATTATTATGGCACCGATGACACGCCTCCGTGCCATAGATTCTATCCCAACTCCATTAATGGCGAAATACTATGCCCAAAGAGCAACCGCCGGGTTAATTATTACTGAATGTACGATGGTTTCTCCCCTAAGTAATGGGTATATGAACTGTCCGGGTATTTATAGCCATCAGCAGATAGCAGGTTGGCAAAAAGTTACTGAAGCTGTTCATAGAGAAGGTGGTAAAATTTTTCTGCAATTGTGGCATAGCGGACGAGTAAGCCATTCATCATTATTACATGGAGAAATGCCTGTTGCACCTAGTGCGATCGCAGCTATTGGTAGTCTACATACACCGATTGGTAAAGTCAATTTAGAAGTGCCTCGTCCTTTGGCAACTGAGGAAATTCCGGAAATTGTCCAGCAATTTCGTCAAGGTGCAGAAAATGCCAAGGAAGCGGGGTTTGATGGTGTGGAGTTACACGGTGCTTTTGGCTATTTAATCGATCAATTTCTGCAAGATGGGGCTAATCAGCGGACAGATGAATATGGGGGTTCCATTGAAAATCGAGCGCGATTTCTATTAGAGGTGATGACAGGTGTAACTGAGGTTTGGGGTGGAAATAGAGTGGGAATTAAGCTTTCCCCCAGTAATACATTTTATGGTATGTTTGACTCTAATCCCCAATCGACATTCGGATATGTTTTAGCAGCGCTTAATCCTTATAACTTGGCTTATGTTCATTTGATGGAACCCAATGAAATCGATCTAGCTAGTCGAGAAGTTTTACACCCAGTATTGCCTATTTTTCGCTCGATTTATCAAGGTGCGATCGTGACTAATGGTGGTTATAATAAGGTTACCGGAAATGATGCGATCGATTCTGGTCAAGCTGAGTTAGTATCTTTTGGTAAACCATTTATTGCTAATCCGGATTTGCCGAAAAGATTTGCACTAGATGCGCATTTAAATGAAGCTAATCCCAAAACATTTTATGGTCAAGGTCCTGAAGGGGCAGAAATCGGATACACGGATTATCCTGCACTTTAGTCTGAGAAAGTGTAATTGGTATGGAATCTAGCAGCGCGATGCCCGGTTTGGGCGAAGCCATCCCAATTTGTCGTGACTGAGACATCCCCTTCACCTTTCCCCTTCCCCCTTGCTCATCGATCCCGCTAATGAGATGATGAGGATGTAGCCTTGGGACAGGATTAAACCTGGCTCGATCTGACACAAATTTTCCATTAAACCCTAGTTTCCTAGAGTCCTTACCATAAAATTATGCCCGTTGCAACCCAATCTCTCGAAGAACTTTGTATTAATTCCATCCGCTTTCTAGCCATTGATGCGGTACAGAAAGCCAACTCCGGTCATCCAGGGCTGCCAATGGGTGCGGCACCTATGGCATTCGTGCTGTGGGACCGTTTTATGCAGTTTAACCCAAAAAATCCTAAGTGGTTTAACCGCGATCGCTTCGTCTTGTCTGCTGGCCACGGCTGTATGTTACAGTACGCCCTACTTCACCTCACAGGTTACGATAGCGTTACATTAGATGATATTAAGCAATTCCGCCAGTGGGGTTCCAAAACTCCTGGACACCCAGAAAACTTTGAAACTCCTGGGGTAGAAGTGACCACAGGTCCTTTGGGACAAGGTATTGCTAATGGTGTTGGGTTAGCAATGGCAGAAGCACACCTTGCCGCGAGATTCAATAAGCCCGATGCTACATTAGTTGACCATTACACCTATGTGATTTTAGGTGATGGTTGCAATATGGAAGGAGTTTCTGGTGAAGCTTGTTCTCTGGCTGGACATTTGGGATTGGGTAAATTAATTGCCCTCTATGATGATAATCATATTTCCATTGATGGTTCCACCGATGTTTCTTTTACCGAAGATGTCAGCAAGCGGTTTGAAGCTTACGGTTGGCATGTTTTACATGTGGAAAATGGTAACGATGATTTAGAAGCTATTGCTAAAGCTATCGCCGAAGCTAAAGCCGTCACCGATAAACCTTCCATGATTAAGGTGACAACAACTATCGGTTTTGGTTCACCTAATAAAGCTGGCAGTGCCGGGGTTCACGGTGCCGCATTAGGTAAAGATGAAGTTAAACTCACCCGCGATAATTTGGGTTGGACATATCCAGAATTTGAAGTACCCGCTGATGCCCTCAATCACATGCGGAAAGCTGTAACACGAGGCGCAGAAGCAGAAGCAGCATGGGATAAAATCTGGGCTGATTATCAAGCCAAGTATCCCGAAGAAGCTACCCTTTTAGCGCGGATGATAAGTGGTAAATTGCCAGAAGGATGGGCAGATGCACTGCCAGTATATACTCCTGCTGATAAGCCATTAGCTACTCGCCAAACTTCCGAAAAAACTCTCAACGCTTTAGCCACAGTTTTACCAGAATTAATTGGTGGTTCCGCTGACTTAACCCACTCCAACTTAACCTTCTTAAAAGTATCTGGTAGCTTCCAAAAAGGAGCCTACGAAAACCGTAACCTCCGCTTTGGCGTGCGGGAACATGGGATGGGTGCTATTTGTAATGGCATCGCTTTACACAGTACCGGATTAATTCCCTACTGCGCTACCTTCTTGGTATTTGCTGACTATATGCGGGCAGCAATTCGCTTATCAGCATTAGCCGAAGCTGGAGTTATCTATGTCATGACTCATGACTCCGTTGGTTTAGGTGAAGATGGACCAACTCACCAACCTGTGGAAACTATAGCATCTCTGAGGGCAATTCCTAATCTATTAGTAATTCGCCCCGCAGATGGGAATGAAACTTCTGGCGCTTACAAGGTAGCGATTGAAGCTGCTAATCACAATCGTCCTACTTTAATGGCATTTTCCCGCCAAGCTTTACCTCAATTAGAAGGTAGCAGTATTGACGCTGTGACGAAGGGTGCTTACATTCTTTCTGATTGTGCAGGGACACCGGATATTATCCTGATGGGTACTGGTAGTGAAACTCCTCTCTGTGTGGATGCAGCAGCAAAATTAACCGCTGAAGGAACAAAAGTTCGCGTGGTTTCTATGCCTTGCTGGGAACTATTTGATGAGCAAGATGCAGCCTATCGCGAATCTGTATTACCGAAAGCTGTTACCAAACGTTTAGCTGTAGAAGCCGCTGCTCGTTTTGGTTGGGATCGTTATCTTGGTAGCGAGGGTGATATGGTAAGTATCGATCGCTTTGGTGTTTCTGCACCTGGTCCTTTGGCGATGGAGAAGTTTGGCTACACTGTTGATAATGTGGTGGCTAAGGCTAAGGCTTTGTTGGGATAGGAACCCAATCGCAGTAAGTTCACTCTAATAAGTTGACTGTAATGAGAGAGGCTCTCTATTTTTAGAGAGCCTTTTCAAGTTACAGGCAATAGCAACGTAGTAGGGAGTTTACGAAGGTCAGTGAATGGAGCAATTTTCCAGATCAAATGTACTATAATAGTAATAGGGAAATATTACCCTTATACTGAGAGGGGCTATGAAAGGAGAGCTTCTCAAGAGACTATTTAGAGCGATCGCCAGTTCGGACACAGAGGCGATTGACAAACTCGCATACCTAGTCATTGAGGAAGAGCGTAGGAAGGGACACATTCTCCTAGCGGATCAGTTAGAGAATATTACTAAAAAGAATAAGAAAGAGAATCCTACTAACCACAGCCAACCAGTTTCTGATACTGTTAACGTCACTAAATTAGCTCTATCTAAATCAGAGAACTTACAGACTCTCAGTGAACTACCAACAAGTAAGCGATTCAATCTTCCTTTGGTTAGTATTATACCAAGGGAAAAATTAAGTCATCACATGGTACTACCTGAGATAGTTGAAAAACGTTTCCAGAGAATTGAGCGCGAGTATGCAGCAAGAGATAGACTAGCTCATCATGGCTTGCGCTACAGACAAAAAATTCTTCTATATGGTTCTCCCGGTTGTGGAAAAACTTTGGGCGCACAACGTTTAGCTTGGAACACAGGTTTACCTCTGCTTAAAGTTCGTTTTGATGCCATGGTATCGTCTTTTTTAGGTGAAACTGCAAGCAATTTAAGGCTAGTATTTGAGAAAGCCACTGCCGAACCCTGTTTATTGTTCTTGGATGAATGCGACTCTATTGCTAAGTCACGGGAGGATAATCAGGAAGTAGGAGAAATCAAACGAGTAGTTAACACGTTTCTCCAAATTTTAGACGAGTACGAGTCTTCTTCTGGTCTTTTAGTAGCAGCGACAAACCTAAATAAATCTCTGGATACCGCGCTTTGGAGAAGGTTTGATGACTTGATTGAAGTACCGCTACCGGGAGAAAAGGAGTTAGGATTTATAGTAAAGCAGACTCTAGGAGCAATTGAAGTTGGCTCTATCGACTGGTCGCGGATTATTAAACAGATGAGTGGTTTCTCAGCGGCTCAAGCTGTGAGAGTGGCACAAGATGCTGCTAAACGAGCGATTCTTGAGCGAGAAGAGTTAGTAATTCAAGAGCATTTAGAAGAAGCTATTGCAGAAATCAAGATTTATTAGAATCAATCATTTGCTTGTTATAAAAACTAAATGGTAAAAAGTTCTGACCAGTTTCCACATATCCAGCTTAAGCTGAAAACACAGGGAATTGCGGCATCTCCTCCACCAGCTTCCAGAAAACAAAATCCTCAAACAGCTAAAAATTTGAGCGATAGATGGGGACATGGAAGAAAGTTAAGGAGTTCCATAGACTCCCTTGTCTCCTATTGGCAAGATATCCAAGAACAACGAGAGGAAGAAGGCAAACCTCCACTTCCTGAAAAAGCTAAACCGATCATTTTACAAATAGATCCTAATGCTTTCGATGCTGACGATCTAAGAAAATATGGTATTGAGGTAATTTCTGAAGTAGAAAATGGATATATTATTGGCGCTTCTGCCAACGATCCAGAATTTAGTGAATTACAAAAAAAACTTGATAAATTTATTCAGCAAGAACGAGGAGGCAATAAAATTGCCGAAATCTGGGATATTCTTGATGGGAGTAAGCGTCCAGAATATATTTTATCCCCTGAATTACTCAATGAATGGGATAAAATTAGAGATGAGCAAATTTACAGGGTAGATGTAGGAATTGCCTGTATAGGCACTAAGTCACAATTACCTAATTGCCCAAAACGTAACGATGAAGAGAATGATGAAAAATATACTAAGCGAATTAATACTTGGATAAACAAACGCGATATAACATACCAGGAATGGGATAGTTTAAAATCAACAAGAGAAGATGAATTAACAAATTTTGTCAATCTCTATCAAGGAGATGTTATCAATATAGTTGATGGCAGTATTCCTAGATCTGCTGAATTATCAGATAGTTTCTCTTGCCGAATCCAAATCTCAGGCAAAGGATTAAAAGATTTAGTTTTCAATTTCCCATATATTTTTGATGTCAGCGAACCAGATGAATTTGCTGAAATTATTCAGCGGCAAGGTTTATCTGATCGTGAAGAGCCGTCTTTTACTTTAGAACCACCAGAACCAAACGCTCCCAAGGTATGTGTTATTGATAGTGGGATTCAAGAGAGACATTCTCTGTTAAAAGCGGCTATTGATTCAGAAAATTCAAGATCTTGGATTCCTGGAGAAAATGATAAAACGGCTGACTACGTTAGCAATGGTGGACATGGAACCAGAGTAGCTGGTGCAGTACTGTATCCCAGCACGATACCTCGAAGTGGAAAGGAAAAAGCAGTTTGCTGGCTTCAAAATGCCAGAGTTCTTGATGCAAACTCTAAACTATCTAAACAATTATTCCCACCTAATCTTCTGGGAGATATTGTGGGATTTTACCATAGTAAAACAGGAACGAGAATTTTTAATCATTCGATTACTGGATCTGTTCCCTGTCGAACCCAATACATGAGTGCGTGGGCTGCTGCTATCGATCAACTGACATGGAACAATGATATCCTCTTTATAGTAGCTGCTGGCAACTTACCTTTAAATCATAAGATAGGATTTACAAGATTATCAGTCAGAGATCATCTTGTAGCCAATCGAGTCTATCCAGATTATCTTTTAGAAGATTCCTGTAGAGTTGCAAATCCGGCACAAAGTTTTCAATCTTTAACGGTTGGCTCAATTGCTCTAAATTCTGCCAATGTATCACCTTGGTTCTCAATAGGACAAAAGGATCGAGTATCTGCATTTTCCTGCTGTGGATTGGGAATTTGGGAAACAATTAAACCAGAAGTAGTTGAATATGGTGGATATTTGGCTCAAGATGGAGGTGTGCCACCAAATATTACCTATCCTAAAGATTTATGTCCTGAATTAGTGCGATCAACTCTCAATGGTGGCCCAGCGATCGCCTCTGATGCAGTTGGCACATCATTTGCCGCACCAAAAGTTAGTCACATTGCAGCTTGTTTAGCTGGTGAGCTACCTGATGAAAGCTGCCTTTTGTATCGGGCTTTAATAGTTCAGTCCGCTAGATGGCCAGAGTGGACAAAACCAGATAATGTGGATAAACTCCACGTTCTTCGTCAGATAGGTTATGGTATTCCCAATCTCGATCGCGCTTTAGGTAATGCACCAAATCGGATCACTTTGATTACGAGAGGAGAACAGCATATTAAAGCTAGACAAGCTCATATTTACCAAGTAAAATTGCCAGAAAAACTACGATCTCAAGGAGAAGAGTTAGAGATTCTGCTGGAAGTTACTCTTTCATACAAAGCTCAACCCCGTCGAACGAGAAGGAATCGAAGAAAATATTTATCAACCTGGCTCGATTGGGATTGTAGTAAAAGAGGAGAAGATCCAGAACGATTTCTGGCAAGAACTTTGGCTAAATATGATGCTCCAGAGAATAGCGATAAAGGAGAAAGTATTTTTAAGTGGATGTTAGGTAAACAAAATAATTATGGAAAAATCAAGGAGGTATCTAGAAGTACAGGAACTCTTCAAAAAGATTGGACTGTTGTTAAGTCATTTGAATTAACAGAAGCTTTCTGCATTGCAATAGTTGGACATGAAGGCTGGAACAACGAGCCGGAAGCTACAGTACCATACTCTTTATTGGTGAGTTTTGAGGCTGTAGAAGCTAATATTCCAATTTATGCTGCACTTGTCGAAGCTCAAATAGAATTAGTGGTTGAGCAGGAAGTAGAGATTCAAGCACTTGGGGGTAGTTGATGCGATCGCTTTGGTGTTTCTGCACCTGGTCCTTTGGCGATGGAGAAGTTTGGCTACACTGTTGATAATGTGGTGGCTAAGGCTAAGGCTTTGTTGGGATAGTATATTAGTTTAATTTGTTTTGGTGGGGTATTTTTTTTTACCTTTTTTTGTTTATAATGGGTTGGGAGATTTTTTTTAACGCAAAGGTGGCTCTTCGCTACACTACGTGAACACAAAGGTTAGCGCGAAGGTGGCGCTTCGCTACACTACGTGAACGCAAAGGGTTTTTTGAGGGATGTTGGTGATTTATGAGGTGAGTGGGAGGAGGAGGAGAATATCTGAGGAATAATCATGTAATTTAGTTTGAATACTTCTTTCAAATATGGCTAGTAAAAGGATGAAAAAATATGAGTATTATATCTTTTCAAGAAATTATAGATTCTGTTGAGAAACTCTCTCTTGACGATCAAGATCATTTGTTTGATCTAATCAAAAAAAGAAGAGCTGATTTCAATTGAGCCAACGCACTTCGGGCAATCTGTGCATCTTCTAAATCTTCCAGCCATGCAATCAGGATTTCCCAATTTTCAGCATCCAGAAGTGCAAGGTGCTTGCCTTTGACTGTGACAAACTTGACAGATTCTAGGATTTCTAATCCGGTCATATAATTACCTTGGCGATATCGCGCCAGTATATAGTATTTTTATTTGATATACTCCCCAGCGTTGAAGTACTTGAGTATTAGCAACTTAACCGAGAAAGTTGGCGATATTGCGCCAGTATATATTGAGTATATCATTCTTCAGCACCGCCTTTAGCTACTGGTTTCCAGCGATCAACTTGCAGAAAACCCATGATATAGTCCTGATGGCTTAAACAATACTCACAGCGTCCACCAGCCCTTTCTCTTACTCTTTGGCGGATAGTTTCTGAAAGGTTACTCATCCTGGTAATGGAGTTTTCAATTTACGCCGCACTGCTTCCGCTAATCCTTCTGATTTACGCAGTTGTCCCATCTGATAAATTTGTAACATTGCCAGCAATTCATAACTTTCTGCTTCTGTCAGCCCCGTCATTTTTCCTTTAGCTTGCAATTCGCTAATTCGCTGATTTTGCTTACCATCCATTTTGGTATTAGCTAACATCAATACTTCTGAATCTGAAAGGCTTGTTACTGGTTTAGATAGCTGGCTATTCGGTAAATTTTCCCAAGTCAGCCACAGCATTTCTATAGTATCAGCGAATCCTTAAATTGTGAGCAAACCTCATATTGAAATTAAAACTCGTTATCTTGATGCTGGAGATGCACGATCTATAATTGAGAAAGGAACGATTATCGGAATTGTGACAGCCGCCAAGATTTCTAAACCTGCTAAAAAACTCCTACGAGGATTTTAATCCCTCCAGGATTTCACAACCCTCGCAGGCGGGTTATATGATGATTCAGTCCTGCGATCGCAGGATGACCTAGTTGTAGCTCATAATAGAATGTAGGGAATCAATCCGATAGTAGTGTAAGCAGTTTAGCAGTGGCGTTTTTTTGATGAGCTATGCCATAATTAATAAGAGCAGAGATGACAAACCATTAATCAGAACTATGGCAACCATTACGATTCAAGTTGATGAAGATCTTAAAAAGACGTTTGAAGGGTCTAATTCTGAGATACAGAAACAGTTAATTTCTATTATTCAATTGTTTTTGAGAGAAAAATTACACAATAAAACTTTAACTGAGGTAATGGCAGAAATTTTCGATAGGGCACAACAAAGAGGTTTGAGATCATAAAATTTGCAAGAAACTATTGCGGATGACAATAAAAAAAAACAATTGTAATCTTTAGATCAAATTATATGGAAGCTGAACAAAAAAAATGAACTCAGTGCCATTGCTTCTCCAGAAGAGCAAGCGAAAGTTGATGAATTAATAGTTTCAATAACTGCTATTTTAGAAGAACAAATTACACCACCAGAAGCACAAGATACAGCTAAGTTACAACAGGAAATATTTGACCAGGTTATCAATGGCTACTCAACTCCAACCCCAACCCCAAATTCATCTCCAACAGAATCTTCAAGCCATGGTACACGCCTATATTATCCCTTATCCCCATCCCCATAATGGCTCGATTGCTAATTCATTAAATGGAGGATTTTATGTTTAAAATTAATAAATTATTTAACCAATATCACCCATATCGAGAAGCTTTGCATACTCTAATGTACAGCTATCCCAATGGATTATCAGCTAGTGAAATAAGTGATAAGTTAGGAATATCAGAAACAGAGTGCGATCGCTTACTGAAAATTGAGCAAATCCGAGATGCTGTTGATGCAGATCCATTCACTGGTACTTTAATCTTCAAATCTAAAAGAACGAATCAACCTAAGTACTCTGTAGAACAAGCGCTAAAAATGGCACATCGCTACAAAATTTTACTAGGGATAAAGATTGGTGCTGCTCTTCTGTCAGCAAGTTTGATCAGTTTTACACTTATTTCTATACCACTGAATATATCTCTATCTTTTGGAACGCCTAACAGACAAAGCCAACCGTCTAAAAGTTGGGGTAATAGTCAAAATACAGAAGACTTAATTAAAGCCCGTGTGGAGGCAGAATTAGCAGCACAAAAGCGACAAGAACTGGAAAATGAGAAAAACGATCTAAACAAACGTATAACACATCTGGAAGCTCTCGTGGATAAAGCGCAGTGTAGTAAATACTGGATTAAAAATCAAACCTGTTATATGGAAGGACGTTTGCTAAATCAAGCCGAATTTGAAAGAGAAATAGCCCAAATTAAATTAGAAGTTAGTAAAATCAATGAAATCCTCAGTTTTTAACTTATCCTAAGAAGGGAATATCCCTCAGTTTCATTATGCACGTCATCACTCGTAAACGTCTCAATGAATTTGCGATAAAGTACCCTGACATAAAAAGTGCATTAGCTCGTTGGTATCAAATTGTCAAAGCAGGTACGTTTCATTCTTTTTCTGAACTCCGCAGGGAATTCCCCAGTGCAGATCGAGTTGGTAATCTCACTGTATTCAATATTGGCGGTAACAAAATTCGGTTGATTGCCGCAATTCACTATAATCGACAAAAGCTTTATATTCGAGCCGTGCTTACCCATGCAGAGTACGATCAAGGGAAATGGAGGTAGTTAAGATGTTAAGCATTGCAGAAACCAAAAAATTGTGGCAACCCCTTGCCCATCGGTTAGTCATCCCCCGCGATGAAGCCAGTTATCAACAGCTTGTGGAATGGCTAGATCAACTAATTGATGAAGTGGGCGAAGTTGAACAACATCCTCTCGCTTCACTCATGGATATTCTTGGTGTCTTAATCGAGCATTATGAAAATAAGCATATTCCTGAACTCGAAGACTGATGGTTTACCTAAAAGAGAGGCATTTCTCAGCGATGATAAAACTCAGTCAGCGATTGTATTTCAACTGATAATTATTGGTGAAGCTGTTAAAGGTCTTTCCCTAGAACTTCGGACTCAACATCCAGAGATTCCCTGGTCACTTATTGCGAGAATGCGGGACAATCTGATTCATGGATACGATGACATTGATTTGGATGAAGTCTGGAAAACTTCAGATGAAGATATCCCAGGACTCCTAGCTAGCTTAGAACCGCTAGTGCTACAGGAATAAAGCTACTACATCTAACCTGATAAAATTGAAATCGATGGAGAAGAAAAAAATGTAACAAGTTTGTAACTAACATGACAGATCCAAAAGCTGTTAAATTTATTTTCCAACAGGGTGTACGCTGTTTAGAATCTCAAGATTTTGCCTCAGCAGTGGCACTTTTTGACGATGTGGTGAAGTTAACTCCTGACAATGCTGATGCTTGGTTTTATCGAGGCTCGATCCTGGGACATTTACAACGATATCCTGAGTCGATTGATAGTTTTAATGGTGCGATTGCCCTCGATCCTAATAATACTAAATTCTGGTTTCACCGAGGTACGACATTAGCGAGTTGGGGCAAATATAAAGAGGCGATCGCAAATTTCGATCTAGTTTTAGAAAGTGAACCACATAATTATCAAGTTTGGGATAGCAGAGGTAATTCATTGATCGGCTTAAACCTGAATGAAGAAGCGATTGCTAGTTACGATCGAGCATTAGAATTAAATCCAGATTTTTACATGGCTTGGAATAATCGGGGCAAAGCATTAACTAACTTAAGTCGTTGGGAAGCCGGACTACAAAGTTACGATCGATCCATAAAAATCAAACCAGATTGTCCAGAGATTTGGTATAATCGTGCCTGTCTATTGATGAGAGCAGGGCAATTAAAGCAAGCATTTGCAAGTTATAACAAAGCGATAAAAATCGATCAAGCTCATGTGCCTAGTTGGATTAATAAAGGTATTACACTTTCCAAATTAGGTCAAGATAAAGAATCATTAATCGCTTTTGAAAAAGCCCTGGAATTTGCTCCCAATGAAAGTTCTGCTTGGAATAATCGGGGATTAACGCTGCGGCGATTAGGGCGCATACCAGAAGCGATCGCAAGTTTTGAGAAGTCGTTGAAATTTAAGCCTGACGATGGAGATGCTTTTTATAACAAAGCTTGTTGCTATGTTTTATTAGATCAGGTAGATCTAGCTATAAAAAACTTGCAACAATCCATTAAGATCGATCCTGATGAGTATCTAAATTCAGCAATAAATGACTCAGATTTTGACGCAATTCGACAAGATAATCGGTTTCAAGAAATAATTCACTCAGTCAGAAGAGGAGATCTCAAGTAATGGCAGAACAATTACGCTCCCATTCAGACAAAGAGTGCGATCGCCGATCGATAAAAAAATAATGCTTTACCTTGCAGTTGGGTGCATTTCAGTGTTAGCCCAGCGCTTGATTGGGAGTTTTACAACTTTGCGCCCGCTAGCAATTTGCTTCTTTCGCAAATCCTCAAATATTGCCTTGAGGTCATAGTTAAAGGATTTTGCGTATTCTTCTCTGTACTTGTGGATCTCTTCCAAAATTGGGTCTTTGTACATCGCTACTCTCCTAGAGGATCGATTGTCATGAACTCGTAAGGCGTACAAACAAATGGTAGCTTATATCCAAGAGCGCGGCTAATGTCTGATAATTTTCGTTGGATCTGAGAATTTGCCATGTGCTTGCAATTCCAGGTTAGCAAGTAGTCTAAGCCATAAACTGTTGCCAGTGCCATGTGTAAAGCATCGTTGGAGGCTTTAGATGGTAGGTTACTCTGCCGTAGAAATTCTTGTGCGAGATCGGTGGCTTCTTCGGTTAAATCTAGGAAGGTTAAAGATTGTAACAGATTCAGTCGTTGAGACGCGATCTTTGGATCTCCCATTGCTGCTTCATCTTCAACAACTTCTGAGGTATAAAGTACCAGCGAGCTACTGTACTCATCCCACCAGTCTTGAGTGATTTTGATGTTGGCTGCAACAATTAGATTGTCTGTCGATCGAGCCGTAAGGTAGCCGAGAATGCTAGTTTCAATGTAAACCGTTTCATTCATGTGGTTCGGTGCGCGATGGAGAACACTTCATCATGCCATAAAACACGATGCTTTACGGGTCTCTAAAGCATCCTCCGATCGGCGGTTTTACTACTCCAAATCTCTATACAAAAATAGGGTATGTTATGTTTTTATAACACACCCTCACAAAATTAAGTGAAGTGCGATCGCAACTCGTAACTTAGTAAAGCCCCTTCGAGCGCTGTTAAAGATAGGGATTAGATATAGTTAATCCATTAGTACGGAAATTGTGCAGAAAATTCCTCCGCAATTCCGACTATTGCGATCGCTCCTTTATTTACAGCAAGATGGCTTTATGGTAGAAACAGTAGGGATTACGAAAGCGATTACTAACATGGCTGATACTTGTCAACAAAAGCGCTTAAATTTGCTAAAATTTAAACCTTAGTAGCAGAGGGATTTACAGGTATGGTACAAGAACTGCGATCGCCCTTAGAGTATGCAACACTTCCCAAATCCTCCATCTCTGAGGCAATCATTTACCCCGACAGCGACGGTGAACCGATGTCAGATAACACCAAACAGTTTGATGCAATTGTTGAAATCAAGTTAAACCTAGAGTGGTTGTTTGCTGACAACCACAATGTATTTATCGCAGGGGATCTGCTTTGGTATGGCGTTGAGGGAGACAATACCATCTGCAAAGCTCCCGATGTCATGGTAGTATTTGGCAGACCCAAGGGAGATCGGGGTTCCTACAAACAGTGGCTAGAAGATAATATTGCCCCGCAGGTAGTCTTTGAAATCCTCTCTCCTGGCAACACTTTTAAGGAGATGCGACAGAAGTTCAGATTCTACGAAAAGCATGGGGTAGAAGAATATTACTTGTATGACCCAGATGATGTAGAATTGACAGGTTGGCAACGTGTTGAAGCCCACCTCCAGGAAATTTCACCGATTCAAGGTTGGGTGAGTCCCAGACTAGGAGTCCGGTTTGAACTATCAACAGAAAAACTAGAAATTTACAGACCTGATGGACAGAAGTTTACGACTTTCGTAGAACTAGCTCAAAGGGCAGAACAAGCAGAAACCCAACTGGAAATGGAACGGAGGCGATCCCAAGCAATGGCAGAACAATTACGATCTCTCGGAATTAACCCAGAACAACTTTAGGAAAATTCATTAAAAGTGTTGAAGAAATTGAGAAGAGTTTACCCAATTATAGATAACGACATTTATTATTGAGTCAGGATTTTAACAAATCCTGTCATTGGCTAAACTACCCCACTCCCCCGAATAGTTCTCAGTTTTGAGTTTTGAATTAAAACTTAAAACTCAAAACTCAAAACTCAAAACTCTCTTTCCCACTCCCCATTCCCCACCATGCTAGAAGGATTCCAACAAATTTTTCCCGCCCCGCCGCCACCAGCGGATATTTTCGCTACCTATCAAATTACTCATCAATTTTATCGAGAAGCCCAAGCGCGACAGGAATTTCAATCCTACTGTGAGTGGTATCGCCAAACAGCCAAACTTCACCAAGAAGAATTGGCAAAAATGCAAGGAGATATTAACCTATTTGGTTGGTTTTGTCGCCGTCGATAGTAATACAACTTCACAAAAGACTATAGTTGACCGTTAGCTGTTCGTAATCAACAGTAAACGGTCAACTAAAAAAGGATCTAACTGTATATATCGATTCCCGCCTATCTTCACAAGCTAGATATTTTGATATTGAGGAGATTCTAAGCGCTCACACAAGTTCCACCTCATCATCACGGAAATGAGCGCGAAATTTTTTATCGAACTGAACTAGCACTGGCAAATTGGCACTCACGGGTCTTCCGTGCCACTCGACAACGATTCCAGTCACTTCTCCATCGAGACCTTTGATATCAAAAGCCTCGTTGCGGTGGGCAGGATGGTGGTAAACCATCACAGAATTTTTCACTCTAACGCGATCGCCAACTTTCATATAAAAGTTCTTTTCTCTCCAACAGCCTGAACTGACCAGGCAATCCTCAACTATTCTTGCACAGAGCGTGTTTATTGTTAATGGGGAATGGGGAATGGGG
>NZ_JAMZMM010000599.1 GCF_024178385.1 Limnofasciculus baicalensis BBK-W-15
GGTGAAGTCTCAGAAGGGTATTTGAGTAAGTTTTGAATTGATTATACTGAAGGTATATTATTAGTAGCTGTAGCAATTATTTTTAATAGTAAATGGTGACACCGGAATTCAGTAGGATATGACTTTCCCGGAGGAACTACTCGCTGGTGATCCGAGGTTTTGTGATCGCGAGTTAGAAAATCGGGATGATCATTTAATGTGCATGGTATTTTGGTTTCAATATTGGTAAAAGCTTTGTCAGGATCACCAGAAAAAAGATAACCCAGCATTCCTCCCTGACTAGAAAATGGTGCATATCTACAAGTTATAAAGTTTTCATTGATCTCTTTTATATAGTCACCTACTGCGCCATCTGTTTCCAACACTTTAGCTTCTAAAGGCCAAATAATTCTTTCATTCTCATAGAGAATAAATGCAATGTCATACTGTGGAGGTTGCGCTTGTGCTGATTTGCTGGTTTCAAATTCATAAACTTCATGTTGAACATAAAAGAAATGACAGTCCGTCATTTTTTTATGAATTCTGCGCTCAAGAGATTGAGTGATACTCCTTTCTAGCTGCTCCTTTGCTTCATCACAGTTAATTTGTGATAGAACTTCAGAAACCAGCAAATCATATCCTTCCCAGACAAATTTTAAAAGATTTGTTATTGCATCTGGCTTCCATTTTTTTGCCAATTCAACAAAATCCGGTGTATCTTTCCAGCGGACTTCTGGAATTGTTTTACCTCTTTTAAGCATTATATGACTCCTCTATCACCTGAGATTTTTCATCAAATGTTGTTCGCCACGTCATAATATCTGCGGCTACTTTATCAGCATCTCTTAAAGCCATAGAACGAGTCCAATAACGAATTTTGTCAGGTTTGATTAAATAAATAGTAGGAATTTTCACCCCATTCAATTCTACTGAATCATAAATCCTGGCAACACGCTGATAAAAGATGCCACCATCTTCTATACTTCCTCTTTCCAGATACAACTTATTTAAGTTTTCCAAGCGTTCCATTAAATCAGGGGAGTCAATAGGTTTAATATGAACACCTTCAGAATCAGGTTTATTAAGATAAATAGCAACTAAGCGAACAGGAAGAAGAGTGTTAGTTTGTTCCTGAAATATGGTGGCGCAAACTTGTTTATCTTGTCCAAATCCTGCTTTAAGAACTCGCAAAAAATACTCACAATATGCCGTAAGTTCAGGTTCAGTATTATTCTGAGATTGACTATTATCTATACGGTGAGTTCTTCTTCGGTAGCACCTTTACCTGGGAATAAATCACCATTGAACTTGCCGTTGAGCCAACGGAAAAACTGATAAGTATCTCTATGATTTCTTAATATGTCAGCTAAACGAGAGTATTTAGCCGATAATAATTTCTCAGTTGTATACAAGTAATCCAGTAAAGTTGTATTTAAGGCAGGATTACCTTCAGAATCTTGACGGTCAAAAAGGAATTGAATAAAAATAATTCTTGCTAATAAATCATGAATCGTGTCATCATCAAGTTTATTTATTTGAAGACTTTCCCGAACACTTTTCAGATTTTTCAGTAGCATCTGGTCAGCGGCTTGTTTTCGTTGAAATCGCTGGCTATGTTCTTGAAAAAATTGACCTGATACTAAATCAGCCCAGTGTAACCGCAATGTTTCAGCAGCTTGACCTGAAATAGATAACTGATTAAATGACTCAATTTCCTGTTTAGAAACATTAACTACAGGATTGATAATATCATCTTCTTTTGGAGGTTCTTCATAGCACGTCCAAATTCTTAAGCGATTAGGTTCTGTTGTAATTAGTGATGGTGTACGAGAAAAACTCCAAGCAAGTTGATAAGTTTTTCTGAGTGTGTCTTCTGATATTTCTGTGGGAAAGTCGCACACCAGAGCAATGGGTGTTTCTGTTGAGTCACCTTGAGGATTTGCCGACAGCACACCTATTTGCACGCCATCACCATCTGAAAGTTTGCTGATAGTTCTACTTAGTTTTTCCCTAGCAATTCGTGCATAAACACTTGGACCAGCACCAGATGGCTCCAAAATTTCTTGTGGAGTTGGCCAGTGAAGCTTTTCATGTGCTAGTTCCAGTAGTTCAGACTGTGACATTCCGTTCCAGACTGTGACATCCCGTTTTTTACGCTGCATTAAAGTATATTTTCACATTTCAACCATCACATTGTGGTATCGCTCTTTTCCTGTCAAATTCTACCAAAGAAAGCGAATCATCCTGTGATAACAACAACATAAACCGCTTCCCCTACCCGAAATAAACAACTCCGGTTGTTGTTCCTTCAGTTGTTTCAGCGTTTCACAGGCAATATCAAAACTTATCCCCGTAGACAGCCAATAAACCAAAGCAGCCAGTTCTACCAGATTAGACCAAGACTGTTAAGGTATGTTCGATAAGTTGAACCTGCTCTGTTGCTGGGATTGCTTT
>NZ_JAMZMM010000139.1 GCF_024178385.1 Limnofasciculus baicalensis BBK-W-15
TATTTTCTGGTTTGATTTGCCATTCGCTGTAAAGTCCATCATTTTCCGTACCTGTTTGTGGTGCGGCAAGTCTTAGGGCTTCTACTAGTGCAGAAACTTGGCTATCGGAAATTTCACTATTGGCAGAGGCAGTAGCAGTAGTTTGAGATGGGGGAGTTGAGGTTGGTTGGGCTGGTTTAGCAATCTCTTGTGGTGGCGAAGTTGTCGGTTGTGGAGATTGGGCATTACTGCGCTGCTCTTGATAGAATTTGATAACGCTTTGAATGTATTTGTAGGTGTAAGAATCTTTGGGAACCTTGTTGAATTGATTTCCATCGCCCGTCATCCACCAAGCCGCAGTACGTTGTATCGCTATTGACTCATTATTTCCACTAGCACTATACTGTTCCCGTAGAATATCGCGCATCACACATACTAGAATAGAACGGGCAGTTACAGGACTAGCGGTAAAATCGTTAGGTGTTATCGCACGTCCAGTACATTGTTTAGACCAACGTGGGATATTTTCTGGTTTGATTTGCCATTCGCTGTAAAGTCCATCATTTTCCGTACCTGTCTTGGGTGCGGCAAGTCTTAGAGCTTCTACGAGTGCGGATACTTGGCTATCCGAGACTTGGGCTTGGGCTGGGATAGTCCAAAATCCGATAGTAAACGCGATCGCAGTGAGGAATAATCTGGGAATGGGTAATGGGGCGTTGGGTTTGGTGTGGGCGAGAGCCTTTCTGTTAGCGATCGCAAATGGTAACTTGGAACTCATGGCTGCTACTCCGTTGTCAACTGAATTAGTCCTGCTAGCGTGTTAGCTTAACAAAAGAGAAATTGCAATAATTAGTTAGTCCTGAAAGTGTTTTGAGAAATAACCTCTATGACTTAACCGCGTCAGAGATATGATAAATGACGATAATCTTATATGGGAGACAGACAGCCCGCCTCAAGGAGTAACAACATGAACAATCAGTTTCAGAAGTTCCAGATTAGCCGCATCCCCTTCGGGTTACTCAGAAACCTGATGCTGATAACTACAGGCGGCACGATGATGATAGCACTGATTTTTGGTATTGGCTTGTGGCGCACTGGGTCAGGCTTCTTTAAGCAATTAGCTGCTATCTTCAATATGGCACAACCTGGACCCCAAGTTGATGTCCGCACCGTGATTGTCCGTCAAGTCAAAGGAGCTAGCGAATTGACTACTGCTATATTTACGATGGAGGCGGTAGTACCTGCTAGTCAAGCGAGAACTTTGGGCGGTTATCCCATTGCTACTACTACATTACTATATATTGCTCGCGGTCAAGTGCGGGCAGGTGTTAATTTAGAAGAGTTAAAGACTGATAATGTTAAGGTTGTGAATGATACTATTCAGCTCCAGCTACCACCACCGCGCATTTTGGATAGCAAAATTGACGTAAATCATTCCCAAGTATATGACTATAATCGAGGTTTCTTGGGTTTAGGACCAGATACCGCACCACAGTTACAGGCAATTGCCCAACAAGAAACTTTGAAAAAGATTGTCTCTACTGCATGTAACGAAGGCGTATTGAAGGAAGCAAATAATCGCGCTCAATTAGCAGTTTCTCAGTTATTGAGTACCGCAGGATATAAGAATTTTGAGGTTAAGATTCAGCCGCCTGGTGTTTGTCAGTGAATTCCTGGAGTGGATGATGGCTAAAGATGTTTTTCATGATGCGGTGAGGAAAGGGCTGGAAAAAGTTTTTTAGCCTGCCATTTGTTCAAACCATCATAGAGCGTTTTCAAATTATACTCCTCATTTACGATCCAGTACAAGAGGTAATTTTAGAATGGAAAAACTAGAACGGTATCGCAATTATATCCAAGAGTTGTTGAGCGAGTACGCCAGACTTAGCCCGAATGATGATAACCAGATGGAAATCAAGATTAATATTGGTAGCGAAGTAAACCCGCCTAGTCTAGTTAGTGCCCATGATAAAATGAAAAAGAAAGACCTAGTGACGGCTCTTAAATTAGTAGCTAATAATCAATAAATGTTGTTAAGTAAATGGCAAAGAATCCATGACATTTAGAAACTGGGACAAAGAGTTAACTGAGGAAAATCTGCAAGAGCAAATAGCCCAAGCCAAGCAAGCATGGAAAGAATCTGAGGCTATAGAGCATCGTGCCGAATCCGTCCATTATAATGAGTCTGATAATTTAATTATTATCAAACTCAAAAATGGTGCTATTTTTAGTTTTCCTCCCAGATTAGCACAAGGTTTAGAAGGTGCTTCACCAAAACAACTTGCTGATGTTTGGCTACCACCTTCAGGCAGCAGCATCCACTGGGAAAGCCTCGATATTGATTTTGGAATTCCCGAACTTGTAGCAGGTATTTTTGGGACAAAATCATGGATGGCGGAACTAGGTAGGAAGGGAGGAGAGGTAACTTCAAGTGCCAAAACTACGGCAGCAAGGAAAAATGGGAAGAAAGGTGGTAGACCTAAAAAGAATGCTACTATTAATTTAGAAAATTAATTTCAGCAATAGGTGAAGGGACGGAAATTGAATTAATTGAATATCGCTCAAATGGACATTATCTAGATGAAAATACATCTGGATGAATAACCCATATTTGCCTCTCACTTTACACTAATTCTTCTTTCACTTTCACACCATTTCTTTTGATACTGAGCTAACAGCAAAAGAAAAACATAGAGATTTGGCAAGAGCAGGAGCAAAATGAAAATTGAAGAGCGTCACCCATTTCCCCAAACTATTGACGAAGCCATCGCAATTCAGGAAAATCTCAGAGGCGAGATTATTACCACCGACCAACTGAGTACGGTACAATATGTGGCAGGGGTGGATGTTGGTTTTGCCGAAAACGATACTCTATCAGTAGCAGCAGTTGCCGTTTTGAGTTTTCCCGATCTAGAATTACAGGAGAAGGCGATCGCAAAACGCACCACTACCTTTCCTTATCTGCCAGGATTCCTCTCCTTTCGGGAAGTGCCAGCAGTTTTAGAGGCATTAGCACAACTCACTATTGCGCCAGATCTGATTTTATGCGATGGTCAGGGTATCGCCCATCCCCGTCGCTTTGGTTTGGCTTGCCATTTGGGATTACTGGCAAATGTACCGACAATTGGGGTAGCCAAATCTTTGTATATAGGAGAACATGAAGAAGTATCTCCTGAGAGAGGGAGTTGGCAAGCTTTATGGGATGAGGGGGAAGTTATTGGGGCAGTTTTGCGATCGCAAACTAATATTAAACCTCTTTACATTTCCATCGGTCATTGTATCAGCTTATCTACGGCTATTGATTATGTTTTGCGGTGCGCCCCTAAATATAGATTACCAGAAACTACTCGCTGGGCAGATAAGTTAGCATCGGAATAGGGGCTAATGGCTAATGGCTACTCAGGGCGAAGCATTTGGATAGTTAAATCCTGGTTAAACAACAAAGGTTATCCCCCAAATGCTTCGCCCCTAGCCATTCCTCATTCCTCATTCCTCATTCCCCACCTCCCGATACGGCATCCGCTGTTACATTCCCCACTCTATCAAAACATGAAAAAACTATCAATTTCTTTAGTAACTATTCTTTTGTTGGGTAATACTGGAATCATGGCTTTGGCAAATGAGCCAGTTGTGCCAACTATGATATCCCAACAAACCCAAGGAGATTACAAAAAGCAAGCCCTAGATATCGTACCTCAAATTCTTGAAGCAGCGAACAAAGAAGAGGATGAATATACAAAAAATAGTTTACTCCAATCAGTGACACGAGTGTATATTGCCAATGGTGAATATGACAAAATTTTGCCTCTAGTCAATAGAATTAAAGACGAACAAATTAAATCTGGATTACTAGGTAGTGTAGTTAGTCAATATATTGAGTTTGAGCAATTAGAAAAAGCCACTCAAGCAGCGAATACCATCGTCAATCAAGACGATCAACCGTGGGTATTTAGTACCGTAGCAGATGCTTATTTAACTAAAAATCAATACGATAAAGCTGCGGCTATTGCCAATAGAGCTAAAGATAAAAATATTAAAGTTTCCCTTCTCATTAACATTGCCAAGAAAGCGGCTGAATCTGGTGAAAAAAAGAAAGCATTGGATTTATTAGCATCAGCATTACCAGTTGCCCAAAGCATGAATTCAGAGGAATCCACTGAAAAACAGTACTTTCTAGCCCAAATTGCCCAGGAGTATGGAAATATTGGACAATCAGACTCGCGACTAAATAGCTTAAATAATCCCGGCGATGAGATATTATCTTACATGGTTTCATCTTACGCTGGAATGGGCGACTATGAAAAATCCATCGGAATTGCCAACCGCATCCAATCGGCAGAAACTAAAGCCAATAGCTTAAGGGAGATAGTTGGTTATTTAGCGGTAAATGGAGACTACAAACAAGCCCTAGAAATTGCCAATAAAATAGAAGATGAATCGGGGAAAGCTTACGCATTACTCAGCATTGCAGATACAGCTTGGGATGGAGAAAAAAAGGAAGAAGCTTTAGCAATTTTATCCCAACTTCAAGAATTAACCAAAACCTGGCAAGTTGAAGATACCACAAAAGTATATTTATTTAGTAGTATGGCAAGCTCCTATAGGAAAATAGGACAGAAAGAGCAAGCATTAGCACTATTATCACAAAGCTTAAGTCTAGTCAATAGTATTGAAGAGAAATATGCCCAAATCCAAATATTAAGAGACATTAGCGGTGAATACGGGGAACTTGGGGTAAAAGACAAGCAACTTGCCCTATTAGCCCAAACCTTGGACTTAATTAAAACCATGAACTTCAGCGAAGATCCATATATAAAATCTCTGTGGATAACTTCAATTGCTACCCAATATATCAAAAATGGACAAGACGAGCAAGGGATCAAATTAGTAAATAGTATAGAAAATCCCGAAGAGCGAGAGCAAGCCCTATTTGAAATTGCCACAGAGTACGCGAGAAATGGACAGTATAACCCCGCGATGGAAATCATTAAAAGAATAAAGGATGAAGAATTAAAAAAAGCAGGCATAAATCTGGTAACAACAACATATATCTCCAGCTTAGTCGAGGCGGGACAATATGACAAAGCCATTCAGGAAGTAAAGAAGATTACGGAACCGGAAATCAAAACAAATGCCTTAAACAGTATCGTCTACAATTATATAGAAAAACAACAATACGAGCAAGCATTACAAATAATCAATACAATACCCGACTCCCAGAGCAAACTCGACGGATTGAACTATATAATATATAGTTACACCAGCGATGAGAAATATGACAAAGCCATAGAATTAGCAAACACAATCACCGATCAACCAGGAAAAATATTAGCAATAATAAGTATTGCCAGTACCTACACATATTCCGAAAAACCCAACGAAGCCATTAAACTCCTCAATACCATAGACACAAATAACATCAAAACAAACCAACCAACCGAAACCGTATCCATATTAACCAATATAGCCAGTGGATACACTCAAGCAAATCAAAAGCAAAAAACCGCAGAAATCCTAGCCAAAGCAGTAGAGATAAGTAACCAAATCCCCAATCCCCAAGAAAAAGGATACGCCCTATCAAGAATAGCCGAACAATACATAGAAATATCCAAATAAAAATAAAAACCTCTGCGCACCTCTGCGGGAACCTCTGCGCCCTCTGCGTTAAAAAAAAATTACCGCTATCACCCACAAAACCCAAACAAACCTAAAAATAAAAATGGGAACCCTCTACATAGTAGCCACCCCAATCGGCAACCTCCAAGACATGACATTCCGGGCAGTACAAACATTACAAACAGTAGATATTATCGCCGCCGAAGACACCCGCCATACCGGAAAACTATTAGAATATTTTCAGATAAAAACACCCCAAATAAGCTACCACGAACATAATCGAGTCGAACGTTTACCAGAATTACTAAGTATACTAGAAAAAGGAAAAGCAATCGCAATAGTTACAGATGCCGGAATGCCAGGAATTTCAGATCCCGGTTACGAGCTAATCAAAGGATGTATTGAAGCCAAAATACCCGTAGTGCCAATACCGGGTGCAACAGCAGTAATTACCGCATTAAGTGCATCGGGATTACCCACAGATAAATTTGTATTTGAAGGATTTTTACCCAATAGCACTCAAGAGAGGCAAAATAGATTAGAATTTCTAGCAGGAGAATCGAGAACCTTAATTTTTTACGAATCTCCCCACCACCTGCGGCAAACCTTGCAAGACTTAGCCAATAGCTTCGGCGCTTATCGCCCTATAGTAATAGGAAGGGAACTAACTAAACTATATGAGGAGTTTTGGCGGGGTACAATTAAGGATGCGATCGCATATTACCAAGAAAAAGAACCCAAAGGCGAATTTACCCTTGTAGTGGCAGGTGAAGTATCAGGTGCGCCCATCCTCTCAGAAGATACTCTCAAAGAAGAATTAATGGCAATAATGCTTCAGGGAATATCTCGCAGTCAAGCCTCACGACAGTTAGCCCAACTTACTAAAATTTCCCGGCGACACCTTTATCAGTTAGCATTATCTTTGCCTGCGGCATCTCAAGGGGTAGTGGAAAGTTTACATGAAAATTAAGTATGAGAATGGGTAATATTGAATTGGTTGGTGTTGGTATAATATCTTTTTTTTAACGCAGAGGGCGCAGAGGGTAACGCGGAGGTACGCGGAGGTTTTTTAGGAAAAATTTCACGCGATTACAATCTAGGTGGAGATGATATAATGAGTAATGCAATATTATACAATCAAGACTTCTGGCAATGGACAAAACAACAAGCTGAGTGCCTGCGCCAAGGAAAATGGGCAGAGTTAGACGTTGAAAATTTGGTAGAGGAATTAGAAACCTTGGGGCGGAGTGAAGAAAAGGAAATTGGGAGCTACTTGCAGGTACTGTTAATGCACTTGCTAAAATACCAGTATCAACCTGAAAGAAGAAGCAGAAGTTGGGATAATACCATCTCTAACTGTAGGGATAAAATCCAAGATTGCTTAGAAGATACTCCTAGTTTACAACGTTTTCTAATAGACTCAGAGTGGGTGAAAAAATATTATCGACGTGCTATTCGAGATGCAGCTAAGGAGACGCAAAAGCCATTAGAAATATTTCCAATTGAGTGCCCCTACACTATTGCACAAATTCTCGATCCAAATTCCCCAAAAAGTAACCCTTAAAAAGGGTGATTTAGGGGGATCTAATCCGTGATAATATCAATCAGGTAACCACTCTTCATCAAGAATCAAATCTATTTGCCAAGGGCACTCAACTGGAAGAGTTAAGCCGCTTTTGCGGGTGGCTTTACGAAGCGCTTTTTGTGTTAGCGCAAGATCTCAGACTTACATACTATAATACTAGTGCAAGAGTTTGAGATTATCCGCTATCCTTTAGCCAGATAGAATTTACTCCTGAGTGGGTAAACTGAATATAATCACTTCACCCATATTCAGACTGTAGAAATTATGCCTAAACTACTGGGAATTTTACTTTTCGTCATTGGTGTCTACTTCTTAGGACAAAATATTATCATTGCTACCAGTTACTCTCCCTACTGGTGGCGAGATATTCCAGCCGCTGCATCTGTCTTGACTATCATGAGTGGTATGCTATCATTACTATTTTTCCGGCACATAGTAGGCAACTTGGGCTGGATATTGTTAATTATCGGTGTCGTCTTGGTTTTCCTCAGTGGTGGCATCATGTTAAAGCCAACTAGTTTATGGGAATTTTTTATTGCCTTTGCTGCACTAGCTGGCGGTTTACAATTAATCACACAAGGCAGAATTAGGTTATAATTATGGACAAGATTAAAAGCACTATCACCACTTTTTTATTACTGATGCTTGTGGGTTGTGGTAATACTAATACTCCTGGAACCCAAGAAAAAGTATCTCCATCTGTTAGCAGTAGTAAACCTAAAGGAGAATTACCTTCTCTCACTCAAAATACATCATCTCCACTCGTTAAATTAGATTCGTCACCTAGCAAGAGTTCGACAATTCCACCTGTCAGTAATACTGAAAACCAAGACGCGAATTCATCCCCTATTACCCCTAACGCTACTACAAATAATACCACTAACTCTGGGAACAACCAATTTATTTCCAGTAACGGTATTGGCAATGCTAAAGTAGGAATGAGCTTAGGACAACTGAAACAAATACTAAAAGGAAAGGCAGAGTTTAAAGTACAATCGCCATTTATAGCAGATTTTGATGCGATCGCAATTGTTCAAGGTGGTAAACCTCAATACTACATTCTATATCCCACAGGTTCCCCAATGCGCGATCCGAATATTATTGAAGCCTTGGTTACTGATAATCCCAACTACAAAACCGCCGAAGGTATTACTCCAGGTACACCCCTCAAAAAAGCTGTAGCAGTCTACGGTAATTCCACCTTATCCTATAGCCTAGCCAACGAGTCGCGAGAATACGTCAAATTTACCAAACAACCCTCTAAAGATATCGCCTTCCGAGTGGGAGCTGGAAATGATGGTAGTTTGGGGGGAATCTATCCCTCACCCCAACAGGAATTGAATCAAACTAAAGAGTTTAAGGATACGGCAACTATTCGGTTTATTGAGGTTTATTGCAGTGCAAATTGTCCGGTACAACCATTACCATAATTAAAGTCACCCAAAGGATGATGTGAGCCAGTAAAGGGTTTCAGTAGCTAAATTATTCGATTTAGCTCCATATCAGCTTATCATTGGTTTTCTACAATTTCTAATGTCAAAATACCCTTGGGCTTATTAACGACTAGCTCCATTATATCTAACCACTGTGAACCGATTAAAGTATCAGGAAGTTCATCCCCTACATAAACCGGAATCATAAATTCTCGATCGTCAATAACTACCTTACCTTCGTATAAGTCGAAGAATTCTTCCCCCCGTGCTGTAGCTAACCCAATCTTAGAGCTAATCAAATACCATTCTAATCCTTCTAAATCTTGAAAATTAATTGCAAGAAAGCCAGTGGTAAAACCTGTGTCTAATACTACTTCTACAGAAAAGTATTCTCCATTAGATGCAATCAATTCTATCTCAAAAAATAACTCCCCATTTTCACCAAATCTGCCTGATATCATATCTTACCACAGGCTCCAGTTTCATTGAGGCGAAATGTTGTTAACATTACCTCTTTGTCACCGTAGCGATCGCGAATTTTTTGGATAATGCCCAGTAGCTTGGGATCGACTAAATATTCACCGCTGTCTGGCTCTATTGCAATAAACCAATTGTAATATTTTTCGATTAGTTCTGGTCTAATGAGTTCAAATATTTCTCGACAACGCTGACCTATTTTAGTCCTTTCTGTTTGGCGTTTTGCTAATTCTCCTGGCGGGATAGTGCCTTCTGGAAAGATTCTACCCCGTCGCTGTTTTCTTCTTTCAGATAGATTAGCCATATTCATTAAAAAATTTATTTTATTAACTATAATAGACCATTAATCTTATTTTGTCAAGTAAAAAAAATCTAGTAGAATCCGTGACGGCACAACTGCAACGAGCGTCTTTATTTTTGTCATAATAAAGCCGTCAAACACTCTACTAGCTACGGGATTTATAACAGTTTTTGAATTGGTGGAACACACCGACAATACCACTCTTTTCTTTGCGTACCTACTCTACGAGAAGCCGCTGCGCGTCTATGCGCTTACCTTTGCGTTCCTACTCTTGCGAGAAGCCGCTGCGCGTCTATGCGTTAACAAAACTCTGTTCCATCCAACCGAGAACCGCTATAATATTCTCTGAACTAGCAAATTACTTTACCTAACTCCAGAATTTTGAGTATTACCTCCAGATGGCGGTGGTACTAGTTGTCCTGGTGGTGGTTGTAATTTCAGCATGATAAACTGTTGATTGGCGAGTGCTTGGGGTTGAGTGGGATTGAGTTTTAAAGCTATTTGTAAGGCAACTAATGCTTCTGGATATCTCTCTAAAAATCGTAAAGCAATACCTTTTCCTGCCCAAAAGTCGGCATTTGTGGGAACGATTTGAGTCGCTTGATCGTAAGCTTTCACAGCGTCTACATAGAAGTTTAATGCCATTAAAGCTAGAGCTTTATTATACCAAGCTTCGGCAGATTTGGGATTAATTCCAATTGCTCTATCTGCTGAGGCAACGGCTTCATAATTCCTTTCTAAACGCCATAATAATGCGCTTTTATTCACCCAAATTTGTGCTAAGGTGAGACGATCGCCAACATTTGCATCTCCTAATAATGCGCGATCGTAAGCAGATAAAGCATCTTCAAATTTGCCTAGGGTAGTGAGAATTCTACCTTGATTAAACCAGGCTTGCGAAGAGTTAGGATTGAGGGCAATAGCTTGAGCAGTTGCGCCGAGGGCTTCTTCAAATCTGCCCATATACCATAGGGTAGCACCGCGATTACTCCAAGGATCGGCATAATTGGGAGCAATTGCGATCGCTCTATTTGCTGATGCTAATGCTTCTTCAAATCTACCTGCTCCTGTGAGGGCATTTGCCCGATGATTCCAAGCCAAAGCAATCCCCTCTTCACCCCAACGCCCATCTCCTTCTTGAATTGCTTTTTCACATGCGGCTAGGGCTTCATCATATTTCTTAAGACGGTTTAGGGTGGAACATTGATTAGCTAATGCGAGGGCATAATTAGGGCTAATTTTAATCGCCCATCCTTGAGATGCTAGAGCTTCTCCTAATTTACCTAATCTTTCTAATACTGCACCTTGTTCACTCCAAGCTACTTCATCTTTGGGATTAGTTGCTAAAGCTTTATCATAAGAAATTAAAGCTTCATCATACTGTTCTAATTTGGCTAATACTCGCCCTCGATTTGTCCAAGCAAAAGCTGGGGAACGGTTTTCCCAATCGCCATTTACTGCCAAAGCGCGATCGCAAGAAGCCAATGCGTCATAAGTTTGCCCCATTTGGGATAATAATAGACAGCGATCCGCCCAGGCGATAGAATAATTAGGACTACTTTGGGTAGCTAAATCAAAGGAAAAAAGTGCTTCTCCACGCCTAGCTAATCTCCATTGGGCTACTCCTTGATGGTAGAGAGCAAATGATGGCGTTACTTTACCCCAGCTTTCATCTACTGGTAATTTTAGGGCTGTTTCACAATCAGTAATTGCTTCTTCATAAGTACCCAATTCAATTCTGCCAGCGCATCTTTTTGCCCAGGCTTCTGCAATTTTTGGTTCAATGCGAATTACTTGCCCATATCCTCCTACAGCTTCCACATATTTAGCTAAAGAAAATTGGGCATTGCTTAAATCAGTCCAAACTTTCGGTTCATTAGGATTGAGTGCAATGGCTTGCTGACAAGCTTTAATCGCTTCTTCATAATTTTTTGCTTCATTTTGCCCGCTACATAAACCTGCCCAATAACCAAAGTCTTGAACTGGTTTTGGTTGTTCTTGGGCAAGGGCAATTTGCGGTAATTGCAGAAGTAAAATACTAAAAGGCAAAAGGGAAAAATAACTTATTTTGACTTTTAATTTTTGACTTTTGACTTGATTGATAGGGTTATTATTTTTCATCCCCTTATGCTTCCTCCTAAGTCGTTAAAGCCTTGCCAGTTTTAGAATTAAGCCAGCGGTTGTAAGATTCTTTATCCCCACCGAAGGAATCCAGGGAAACTTTAGGCTCTTCTAGTTGTACCAGTTGAGCTTCTATGGGGTCAAATTGGCAATAACATACCGCAATTTCTCTTACAGAGCAATCAGGGGAACCTGCGGGATAATGTTCAATTCTGGTAACTACCCAATCTCCCTGGCGATAGTGGGTTGAGCCAATATTACCAGGTTTGGCGGCGCTTTCAATGCGAAGGAATACTGGGAATCGATACCCAATTTTGGGAATTTTACCCTTACTACTGAAATCTCGATGTTCAGTCAAGATATCAGTTAGTCCCCCCATGGGATTTAATCTGGTTTCCCAACCAGGTTGATTGGGCTCCGCTTCAAAGATAATCCAAGTCTCGTCCACAATTAATCGTCCTCCATAAAACTAGTTTGTTCTCCTTCAAAGATACACTCTACTTTGAGAATTGGATCTGGGTATTGGGCTGGTTTAGCACTAATTAACGTCCAACCATTGAGCCTACCCATTTTTTTACACTGTTCTTTATCCGTAGCAAAATGACGGGTCATTTTTTCTGGGAGATGATTGCCCATCGATCCTTCATTCATATTTTACTCGATTCTCCCATACTGTTTTGGTTATCCATTTTTGAATATTCGCTTTTCCACTGATTAAACTAGTATATCAATTATCCAGATCCCATATCTTTAATTATGGGGAATTGTCACAACTTTTTTTAGTTCCATCTGGCATAATAGCTCCACAGAGATTTGCTTGATTTAGGTTAGCCCCAGTTAAATTAGCTCCCTTGAGGTTAGCACCCTGTAAATTAGCACTATCCAGAATAGCACCCTGGAAGTTAGCACCTTCTAAATTAGCATTACTGAGGTCAGTTTTAAACAAGTTAGCTTTTTCTAGATTAGCGCCACTTAGGTTAGCATTGTAGAAGCTAGCGCCGCTTAATCTCATATTGCTGAAATTGACTCCTCTCAAGTTAGCATTTTGCAGGTTAACGCCACGGAGATCCGGATCTTCTACTCCTTGATTGGTAATTTCCCAGACTAAACGCCATTTGGGATCTAATCTGGTTTGTTCGTTAATTTTTGCCCTCCGGAGGTTGGCTTGATTTAAGTTTGCACCTACTAGATTGACGTTTCCTAATTCGGCGTTGCCTAAGTCAGCATTACTTAAATCGGCATTACCCAAGTCAGCGTAACGGAGTTCGGTATTATTTAGCTTTGCACCACTGAGATTGGCGCTGCGCAGGTTAACAATAAATAGGTAAGCTTCGGCTAAGTTAGCTCCTTTTAGGTTAGCTTTTTCTAGGTTTAGTCCTTCTAAATTAGCACCTGTTAAGTCAGATCCGGCTAAGTCTTTGCCTTCAATCCCTTTGTTTACTAACTCCCAAACCAAAAGCCATTTATCTGCAATGACGGTTTGAGCATTAAACTTAGTTCCCCGCAAGTCGGTACGAAATAGTTTAGCCTCTCTGAGGTTTGCACCGCTGAGGTTTGCACCTTTGAGAGAAGCTTTTTCTAAGTTAGCTTGTTGGAGATTAGCTTTTTCTAAGGAAGCATTTTGTAACTGGGCATTTTCCAAGTCAGCTTCTTGTAAGTTAGCACTATTAAGATTAGCTTCTTGTAAAGATGCTTCCATTAATTTAGCCTTAGTTAAATTAGCCAAACGCAAATTAGCATTTTTGAGATTAGCCCCTGTTAAATCTGACTCTTGTAAATCCGCTTTTTGCAGGTTAGCACGAAATAAGATAGCGTGTGGAAGTTTGGCATTGTTAAGTTTTGCTTCGCTGAGGTTTGCGCCAGATAGTTTGGCATCGGCAAGCTCGGCATCGCTTAAATCAGCTTTTAATAAGTTAGAGCCTTCTAAGTTAGCACCGTTGAGGTTTTCTCCGCCTAAACCTGCTTCGATAAGGTTACAAACTGGACATTCTTGAGTGTCGAGTAATTTCTTTATATCTTCTTCTTTTGCTGCTTGTGCGGAATTGGTGAGGGATAAGAGGGTGAGTAGGGTAATTGCTAGGGTTTTGATGTTGGGGGAAGGCATAAGTACCTCTACTATTTTTACTGTAATCTTAACTAATGGCGTAGCTTTTTTGTGGAAAGAGGTAAAGGGTGAGATGTGAGGGGTTGATGGCAGTTGCCAAAATACATAGATTTACCTAGACTTAGAGGGAGCAAATTCAAGGTTTAGCAGTGGATAGATTGATTAGCATCGGTGAACTGGCAAGCCTCAAAGCCGTAAGTGTGGACACTATCAGGCGCTGGGAGTCTGAGGGTAAAATTAAATCAATCAGAACCGATGGCGGACATAGGCGGTATCGGTTAGCTGATTTTGGAGAACAGAAACTAGGTAAGACTTTGGCTTATGCCCGTGTTTTTGCCACTGACCAAAAACCCGACCTCGATCGGCAAGATGCCGTGTTATCTGGTTATTGTCAATCTAAGGGATGGGATTTTGAGGTGATTAGAGACTTCGGCAGTGGCATCAATTATCGTAAAAAAGGTTTAAACAAACTACTCACAGCGATTTTAGATGGTGATGTAGCGCGTATCGTAATTACCCATAAAGACAGGTTGTTAAGGTTTGGTTCTGAGCTGATTTTTGCTGTCTGTGAGTACCACGATATTGAGGTCATAATTCTGAACAAAAAAGATGACGCAACCTTTGAAGAAGACCTAGCCTCAGATGTTCTGGAAATTATCGCGGTGTTTTCAGCCAGACTCTACGGTTCTCGCTCAAATAAAAATAAAAAACTTCTAGAGAAACTAGCAGAAGCTACCGATTTGAGTTAATATAACCGTTATATTATTGATTCGGAAGGCGATATAGATTCTCTGCCTCCAGGCTGGCTTACACACACTTTGCCATCAAAGTGCGGTTCTACAACCGAGACAATTCTCGGACAGCCCCATTTACTACGGTTTGCGTACTCTGTACTTACCTACTGAGAGACTTTTTCTGCGTAGCAACCACAGTGCCTTTCTCGATTTCGGCATATAATAATTGTAGTTTATTTTTACTACAGTGGTCAGACAAAATGTATTGAATTTGAGATGATCTGATGATGAATTTCAATGGCTTAAGAATTACGCAGCGTCAAAGCAGGTATCACCCGCTGAAATCCGGCGAGATTACATCAAACGATTGCCCCGAAAGAATGAAGGCGACTAAAGTCGCAGCCGCTTACCTCTCCATGTCTAAAGCCAGGGGCATCCGCTCGTCTTTCGTTGATGCAAAAGTCAAAA
>NZ_JAMZMM010000140.1 GCF_024178385.1 Limnofasciculus baicalensis BBK-W-15
GGGCTGGGGAGAGGTTTTAATCAAATTTAATTGCTTTTTCTAATTCTTGGTGTACTTGGGACATGAGGCTGGCAGATTTTAACGAAACAAATTTTTGTCCTGAAATAAAATTTAAACACCCTAAAACTCGTGCTTCCCATTTCTCTCTGCTGTCTGTCTTCCAAGCCTCAAATACTTCTTTTTCCTCCAACCCACACAAGCTATGAAAAATGGAATTTCTCTCGTCTATTGTATCGGCAGCAACTAATTTTATGTCTAAGTTTTGATTAAATTGTTGTGGATTGTGGATCCGCGGGATGTGATGTACATAGTTGTGTTATTTTGGGTTGAATATGGATGGTCAAGTTTGGTTGTAAATGGTGGTTGAAGGTGAAAATTTTTAGTTAAGGTTGTTGGTTCGCCGGGGGTTGAGAACCCCCTGGCGTATCGATAGGTGGGCGATTTTAGGTTTGGAGGTTGTTAGGGGCGATCGCCTGCACAACATTGAATCTTTAATTTAATCGCAAAGAAGCTGCTAGAGATTGCAGTTTTTGGTCAATCTTTTCTCTATCAAACTTCAAACCCAAACGTTTTAACTCCCACATCAGCGGATCTTTGACCAATGAGTCGTAAGTTTTCACCACATCACTAGAAGAGCTAGGTTTCACATTTTCTGACAAATATTCACACACCTCAGCCGCTTCCATACCCCGCAAATTGTGCATAAGTTGATTGCGGAGGTCGTCATCACTATTTCTATACCCACAAGACCATTTCAACAAAGGCCAAGGTTTAAAATTAGGCTCCAAATTTTGCAACCAAGCCAGCAATCCATAATTGCGGTTGGTAACTTGAAAATCTTTATCATTCACAATTTTATCAAGAAGTTCTGTAGGAAACTTTAGTTTTCTTAAAATCTCTTTCTTGACAGGAATGCTTTGATCATTCACCGCATTACTTAAGAATAATCCGCTAGAATACCAAACCACACAATTCTTCACTTCTTGAGGAGAACCATTGACGGTAGAAGTAGCATTAATCTTTGCTATCTTTGACAATACAGCCACCTTCAGAAAAGTTTCTTGAGCAGCAGCAAGCAAAGCAATTCCTAGTAGATAATTGCTTTGCTTGAAAAAGATTCTAATTAATTCAATTGCATCCACAATTCTCTGGGTAGCCGCTTCAATACTAAACTCGTCTCCTCCAGATTCAAGAGAACGATTGAGATTAAAAAAATCAACAACTTGGCTGATGTTGTCAATAACTTGAGTATCGATTCTACCTTCAACTTGCTCTGATTCTAGCAGCTTTAAAGCAGCACCAGGAGAACCAGACTCAATTAATCCCTTTGCCTGCTGCACTTGAATTCCCTTGAGATATTGAGAGCCGTCAATCACTTTAGTCAAGCTGGGATTGTACTCATTACTAACGAGAAATTCAACCTGCTTACCGAATCTGGCTAAACTCACAAATTGAACAGCCGAAGAAATAGCCGGAGTTCCCGCCTGATGGCTGACATATACAGTGGCATTTTTGTCAAAATCTAAAGTCGAAAAAGCTTTCTGAACTAGCACCAGTGCTTGATCCCAATTATCTAATCCTTCGATTTGAGATTGGGGCTTTAATTCTAAGTAATCAATTTTTTCATTTTTGACTTTGGGAAACTTGAGCTTAAAATATTGCTCAAATATCGGTTTGAGCGTACAAGTATCCTGCCAATAAGGACTTTTGTCTAATTTTCTTTCATCTTCGTTATCAAAAACTACTTCTTGATTAGTCAAAATCACGATTATTCTGTCAGGATGTGTTTTACCTTTCTCTAGCAGCTTTGCCGAAAAAGCATCAAGCAGCGGAAAGTGCAAATCCTCATAATATTCATCTGTTAACTGACTTCCATAAACCATCCCCATCGCTCTAGCTGGTACGATAAAAGGTTCGTCAGTATCAGTATTAGGCGGTTGTGTAGGTGCAAAACGGCGATCGTATAATTGACTCCTCACCTTTCTAAACAAATTAGCCCAGTTTTCATCAGTTTTGAGCTTGACATCGCTGCTGCCAGTTGTCACAATCCAGATATTCATAATTATTCCTCAGTTGGCCAAAGTTTGATAAAGTCGCTCTGATTCTGTAAAAACTCCAGAAAATCCTGAGTTGTGCCTGAGTCATCAGGAAAAATGGTCAAAAGTTCTACATACTCTTGCCTTTTTTGTTTCAATTCTCCGGTTTTAGTTGTGAGATAGCGGGGATACATCCGATGCCAAATGCGACCAATATTATTGAGTTTCCCTGTCAAATCGCTTTGCTTAATAGACTGATTTCTTGAGTAGGGGCCGTGGAACCAGTGAATTGATTCGCTTCTATTCTTGTCCTCAGCAATTCTTCCCCAAACTTCCACTTTTTCGGGATGCCAGACTTCGCGCCAATCATTAGCGTGACGGCTTGGTTCTAAATTATTTACTTTCAACCATTCTATTGCTCTCTGCTGACCCTCTGCCAGAAATTTAGCAATATTTTTGAGGTCATCACTAGCGGCTGTGACGTACAAATTTTTTGAAGATTCATTAAACTTCCAGTGACAGCCGATCGCAGGTTTATCATTTCTGTTAAAATAGTCTGGGAAAAACAGACTGTGATCGACTCGCCGCCACGATTTGCCAAAACCGCCTAGCAACAGAGAAAATTTAATTAAGTAAGTGACAAACTTTTTTAACTCCTTCTGCGGATAGGTATTATTTAGATTGAGAATGTCCAGCCTTCCTACCTGTAAATCGTAAGTTGGCATGACTACAACTTTGTTGCCGTTAGGCTTATATCTGTGTTCGCCAAAATCTAGTTCCTCTGCGGTAAAATTAATCCCCAACTGCCCGATAATTGCCCCTATATCATCACGTTTTTCAGCAATTCCTCCCCAAAGTTTCTTCGTTAACAGTTGGGCTGTATTGGCATCCGTGACCCCTGCCAACAACCGCAAAGTATGACCCCGCAGGGCAGCTTTAAACATATTCGGTCGAAATTCAGGGGTTCTATTCAGCAGTTGTGATGTTAATCCGCAGCCACTCAAATTGACAGAAAGCAAAACTCGATCGGCGCTTTTTACCTCTGCCATTCTGCCGTAACCTGCACTTACCCTAGAACCGATTCCGTGTCCTAAAGCTTTGTCCCAAATTTGCCAAATTTCATCCCATTCTTGTTTTCCAAGCTGCTTGTTGCTGGAAATGCCAAATTTTAATTGACACTGATAAAGCGAGATTTGCACGTTAGCGCTGGTGATGGCATTTTCCATCACTTGGCGCTTTTGTTGAGAGTGAACGACATCGACTAAACGCTCTTTTTTTCCCCAAGACATATCAGTGGGGAAGCCACCGTGAAAGCGCAAAATTCCGGGTTTTGTAGTTTTCTGTCCGTCTTGTTTAACTTCTCCCCCGCAGTATTCTTCTAGCTTTTCAGGAGGACACGATCGCCAGAAAGCGCCTTTCATGCTAGAACCGGGATAAAATGGCAAACCTTTCGCGCCAATTATGGGTCGAATTACGTCTTCATCTTGTCCGCTGTTTGTCACCAAACGCCAGCTAATTGTATATTGTTTTGTTTCCACTCCTTTCCCGAATTCAGGCATTTTTACGGGTGATTTAGTTCGACCTCGTTTGTAGAGGGGAACGCTTTCATCGGCGCTTTCAGGGACAGGAGGACAGCATTCTAACCACTGTTTCACCCACTCAGAAGCGGGGCCAGCATCGCCTGCGTACTGAATTTTCCCCCTTCCTTCCAATTGAGATCGAAACATCAAAGGAACGCGATCGCTATCACTCATCTTCTTCACCTCCATTATTGCCATTACTCTTAGTAGGTTTATACCGCTGAGTCCACCAAACCATACTGTCGCAAAGTTGAGTCAGCACAGCTATAGCTACTTTGCGCTGTTCTACGGGAAAATCCCACAATTTATTTGCCATGATTTTAATGGCTGCTGTATCGTCAGAACTGACATTATCGTTGGGAATTTTAACGTCAGCATTTGCCATAATTTTGACTAGCGCCTTCCAGGTATCCCGCCAATAATCAGCCTTATCTTTGTCCTTGACTAACCGAAACTGTTCTCCCCAAAATCGCTCTAAACCGTAAGCAACTGCAACGCGCATTTTGTATGCTTGATTAAGAGCCTCTTTTTTGTCGCGGTATTTAACAACTAAATCGTGAGCTTCTTGGTCTAATTTGTAAGATTCCCAAGCCATGAGTTATACCTCCTTTAAAGTTAGATAGCAGTGACCGAAACCAATTGATTCTAAACCGCCTAGATAAATATCTGCACCAGTAGACGCGCCAAAAGGTTGCCATGTCTCTTGGTTGTCTTTGATGGCGACTGGAAATACTAAAATTGTGCCTTCTGGCAAAGCTTCAGTATTAAAAAAAGCTCCTTTTTTAGCCTTTTTTTCCTCTTTGTCTAAGGCAACTCGACTCTGACGATACAGTGCCATATCGTGAATCATGGCAATTTCATCGTCAGCAACAACAACGGCTGGCAATTCCTCTCCTAAAGGAAACCAAGCAGACAAATCCTGAGTTTTGTCAACTGTCAAAAAGCCAAAGTTAAAAAATAGCTTTGGTTTGCCATTTATGTCGAGAGCTTTTAAGGTTTGAGAACCTTTGTATTTAAGATTATCGATAAAAGATGGCTTGATGTCTTTAAGCTTTGTCTTATCCTTAAGTGTCACGAATTCTCCAGCAATTCGCTGATAGCGTTTCAGCAAACGAGGACAAGTTACCCAGACAATTGGTTGACCGGGACAAAATACTGGCAACCACAGCAGCGAAGCATATTCAAACTTAACTACAGACTCCGTGGTACTGTCTGGCTTCCCTAATTCTGCTTCTTGACCGTACCATTTATTCGCTTCAGTTTCTCCCAGAGTGCGGCGGATTTCCGATCGCAATCTGCCCCGAATCGAACTACCGGGAATAATGCCAGTTTGGGTAAACTGGTCGCGGAAAATCAAGTTTAAGTTGCCGCTTTCTTCACCAGCCGTTGCTCCCACATGAACAGGAGCAAGGGTTTCAATAATACCGTAAGCTGTTTTGTACATTATTCAACTCCTTGAATTTCAATTGGCAAACACAAACCGCATCCAACTTGTTTCAGGCTAAAACCTTCTTTGGGAAACCAATTTTCAGGAAAATCCCACCAAGTTTTATCTAAAGGTTCTCTGAGAAGATAGACAGTTCCAGGCGGAACTGCATAGCGTCCCCGTCCCATTTGTCCTTTCGCGCGGTAGCGATAGGAAATGGGTTTATCTGTGAGCATCTCCGGTCGTTTTTTGGAGAAATCTTCATTTTTTGGATACCGGAATGAAAATTTGTTAGAACCCCAAATCCCCGGCGCTATCAAAGCAAATGAACGCTGAATTGGTTGGCGTAGAAGTTCTAATATTGGGCTGTCATCATCCAGCTTCATACTTTTGATTTCCACCAAATGATTTTCTCCACCAAAGCGATACCAACCATCTTCCCCTAAAGGATGAGTTGAGAGATAAACTAGACAATTTTCATCATCCATCTGCACGGCATTTTCTAGAAACAAACCATCTTCCGCTAAAGTGCAGCGTTCGTCATCTTTTGTTTTGGGATGCAAGATAGGGACGTATTTCCAAGGAATATCAGCAATATCACCATTTTTCTTGATGACAGCAGGTTTATTATCCCAAGAATTAACAGTTTGCCAGGAATAATCTGGATCTAAATCTTCAAACTCGCGATGCCATTTTCCTGTTTGTATTTTCCATTCATCCACACCTTTCTTAGCAATAATTTTGTGCCAGGGAATGGGTAAGTAAAAGTATTCAGGATTATCAGATTTTGCCCAGAATGGGCCAGCGACAAACAAGTTATCACTAAGTTCTTTTGGACAAATATAGGACTTAACTTTGTTAGCGCTGAAAAATAGACCGGAGAGAGTAGCGGCTTCTGGAGGGAATTTTGCCCCAGAACGTCCGACCAAGTTTTCGGGCGATAAAAATCCGCCAGAACTACCGTACATAAATCCTAAAGGACTTACAGTGATGAGATATTTGAACATAGCTGCCATCCCACATTTATTAGGTCACTAATCCAGTAAATAATTTGCTTAGATTGTTCTGGATTTGGGTAATCGCCGACGATGTGCTTCCAGTCTTTTTCTAAGTTCTCCCGGTCTTCAAAGTAAAGTTGAAATAGAGTTAAAGCTAATTCATCATCTGGGTATTCTTCTTTGGGGTTAAAGCTGATGGCATGACGATTTTTTAGATGAGCTAAATCCTTGTAAACATGAGTCCAATTCGGGGAAAGTTTTGGATCTTTCCCTTCTGATTCCCATTTACTATAGGTTTTACCATCGCGATCGCGATAATCTTTCAATACATGAAGATAATCCCAAGGACAAGTCCACTGCACGTATTGGCCGCTGTTAAATACTACCCGAATAGTAACCCGATCGCGCCCCAAATTCTTCGCTCTTTTTTCCGCTTCTCGACAGTGTTGGAGAATATCTCGCTGTGGGATGCTATGTCCTGCCCACACAAAACCCACACTTAAATTAATATCCTGTCCGTGCTTTTTCCATTCTTCCGGCAATCCCATCAGCCATTCTAAAGCATCGATCGGTTCCGGAGGCTTTTCTGGTTCGCTGCTGTAAATTATTCCCAAAAAATCATCGCCACCAGCATACACAACTCGCCCTAGATTTTCGGGGAAATCTTGCATAAATTTATCCCCCCAATCCCGCATGGCTTCACTGAAGTTTTTTAGACCTGCATCTCCTTGTTCTTTAGCAATGTCCTGAAGTTTTTTGCCAACTTTGTCGCCATCTCCCATAAACCAACCAGTCCACTGGCCAACTCCTTCTTTCGGCATCCGAATCAAATCGCTAAATCCTTGTTCATCGCCTTTTTTGGGCAGAGTTTCCATGCCGAGACTTTTAGCAATATCTTCGCGAGTTACCAATCGCTTGACTAATTCGGGAATACTCAATCTTTCATTAGGATCGAGAAATTTTCCTTCGGGTTTGCCATCTGGGGGAAGATTCTCTAAAACACAGGAGAGACGCTGATAGAAATCCTTAAGTTCAGCTTTTTCTGGATCGGATAATTGCCGCCCTGGATGCTTAAGTTCATCTTTTTCTACATCAGATAGTTGTCGCCCTGGATTTGAAAGTTCTAAACCTAAACGCGGCCATGCAATCGCATCGGTGCCTGTTAGACTTGAACTGTCCCCCTTCCAGTTAATCGCCGTCCAATCGCGACGCAATTTGCGAGTCTCTAAATCCTTCATCGCAGATTCTATGGAATCTCCGTGTCCCCAAAATATTTCCCAAGTGTACAAACCCCATCGCATCCATTCTTGCTGCCAAAAGTATTTCTCTTTAGGAGGTACTTCTCGTTCTATCCAAACTCGACATTCATTTAATATTTCTTGCCATGATTTCCGAAGGGTATTCGTCACATCATTCCTGGAAAATTCCCTTTCCCCTTTCAGAAGTATCCGATTGGGCATTCCTTTCTGGAGGTTCGGGCAACCGGGAGAAATGACTTCTAAATTAGAAGTGCTGGCTGTTTCAACTAGCCTGTAACTCAAATAAGAAAGAATCAAAGAAGCCCCAAATAAATCTCGGAGTTTGCGGGATTTCTCGATAAATCCTTGAACAGGCGCAAAGCTGATAGCTGTATATTCGGACATTAATTCAACCAAATTGGGTGATTTGGGTTTTAAATTCTTTTTCGGTCTATTTACACTACACTCTAACAAGTGCTATTTCGGGACGCTATACTTAAGGATCTATTCATTTATTTGTGGATTATAGTCTGAAAGCTTTTGATACCAGTAGTTATAAGCTTACAAAAATTCTCCGGTTGATATCGGCTTTTGACTTGATGACAGGTGGATAGAGATGTTATCTGACGGTTAAAACTGAGATCTTGCACCAATGTCAACAAAGCATTTCATCTAGGGTGGGCACTCCCCTGGAGAACTTGAAAAGCTGATTATTACGTTAGTGGGGAGTGCCCACCCTACGGTTATTGCTCCGAATTAGCGGTGGGTATTTTACTTTACGCGCAAACGTCGCCGCCCGAAGAGTCATCGTCCCCTAACAGGAGAGGGGTGTAAGATTTCCGGCTCCCCCTTCCCTTGCAGGGAAGGGGGCTGGGGGGTTAGGTTTCCGAATTCGCCAACAGTCTCATTCATGCTGCAAAATTTCAATTAACTGACACAGCACATCCTCAAAATCAATCCCCGCCTCTGTTACCTTCACCGGATTAACACTGACAAACCCCTCTAATACCTGTGGTGGAAAATCTCGCAGATTATTGTAAAACTGTTCAATTACAACATTCGGTACTTGGCGCTGCCGTTTTTGGTTCCAAAATAAGCATAACTCTAAAGGTGTTTGCAAGTGCCATGCCAACCACTGTAAATTTTCACCATATACTCTATTTAGTATTGATTTTCGCCATTCAGGTTTAGCATTGGTAGCATCGTAAATAATTGATGTTCCAGTAATTAAAGCTTCTGCTATTTGCCTCAGTACTTCTTTTTCAATTAATAACCAATCACCTTGAATACTTTCATCCCCAAATAGTTGGGCACGGATGGCATCGGTGGAGATAATAATGCTGTTGGGATTTAGCTGATGAAGAAAGGCGGCTAAGGTGGTTTTTCCGGAACTAGGAGTACCGATTAAAAAGTGATTTAACAATTCAACAAAAGGGAATAAGAGTTAGGAACATTAGTGACTGTAACGCGCGGCTACAGATTCAGCCGCTTGGCGGTGCATTTCTACTAAATCCGGTGGGGATAGTACTTGGGCGTTTCCCATGTGGCGGTAAACCCAACGGCTAAATTCTGGGAAGGAACGGCGGGGCAGTTTGACTTTATAATCGATATACTGATAGTTACCGTTTTCGTCTTTTATTCCCTTAATTATTTGTTGAGATTTATGTCTAGATTCTCCTTCTAAGATGAATGTAGCTGAAGGAGGGAAAAATCGTACTTTTATCGATTCTAATGATAGCTGTTTGCACCGCTCTTGATATTGATGTTCTGGCGTACCTAGGTAAATGCCCCAGCCAGAATTAATTAGTTTTTGCGCTAACTTAAGACTCTCTAATTGGGTATTTTGTCCTCGTCCATTTGGCTCAATAATTTGACAATAGTCTTTGAGTCTGTCTACTCTTTCCACTTCTAAATGCTGGATTGCCTCGGATTCATATAAACCTAGGGTGCGAGATTCTTCATAAAGTAAATACCAACCAATGTCGTGGTAAAAGAGTTGCAGTGGGTAAACCCGCAGGTAACCCGTGCGCTGTCGGTAGGGTTCGCTTTGGCGATATAGTTCTACTAATTGCCCTGTTGCGATCGCATTTTCGACAATCTCAATACAATGAAATAGGGTGTGGCGGTTATTTCCCTTTGCCATCATTTCATCGGGATCAGTATAAATAATCGGGCGATTGAGGTAGGCGCGAATGGGGTAGAAAAAATCACCGTTGGTTTCTAAATCTAATCCTCGCAGCCGCTGTTTCAGAGTTTGGTAAATTTGACGAATCCGAGGATCTCCTTGATACAGGGCGTGATTTTGGAGGGCGTTGAATGCTACTTTTAAGTCTTCTCTACTCATGACACCTGTCCCTAGATAGTAGCCCCAACGGTACATTCTGCGATCCAGAATACCAAATTCACGCAAGGTTTCCAGATCTTTTCTGATAGTGGCAATGGCGGGATAGTTATCGGGAAATTGGATACCGATAGATTGGGCAAATTTTCGCATCGCTGCTTGTAGTGGGGCTAAGGCGTTGTGGTGTTTGTCAGTTTTTAATGAACCTTTTTTTGTGGGTATTTGGCTCGGTTTTAAATCGCTATTATATCGTTTAATATCTAACTTATATGATAGATTTTCATGACTATTATTTACTTTATTTATCCGGTCGCTTTGATTATTATTACTGCTCAAATCAGTCCAATTTTGTTCGGAGTTCCCGATACCGGGATAGTGGATAATTGTGGCAATTAGCAGAAGTATTCGTTCAAATGATAGTAGATCAGCGTAGGGGTGGAGTTGAGGCTTTTTTGCCATGTTTGTTGGTTGTTGGTTATTTGTTATTGGTTGTTGGTTATTGGTTATTGGTTGTTGGTTATTGGTTGTTGGTTATTTGTTGTTGGTTATTGGTTGTTGGTTTTGATTGATGAGTTTATTGGAGAAATTGTCTGGTGCGTTAGCTGGCGCGTAACGCACCCTACTGAGTAGACCTCTTAACCAAGTTATACGATTAGGCTCTTGAAAGCAATAGAAAAGAAACTATTTACCATTTTAGGGCGAACTGGATAAATCCTTTTCATTACTTAATCTTACATCCAGTTTGGCAAACGATCAATATTGTCTTTTGAGAGATTATTGCGGTGCTTTAAGGTATAAATCCGTAATATAGAGAACAAAATTTCATTCCATCAGGATAAAAAATCATGTATATTTCACCTCGTCACGCCCAGTTGCGTAACCTCATCGTCGCAACTTTTACGAGTACCATCACCTTAATTATTTTACTGATTGCTCAGATTTTGCACTAGTGGCAAAAACCGCCAGTGGCTATCAGCCACTGTCTAATAGCTAAAGTCCGTTAAAACGGACTAAAATCCGGATTAATAGTCGGTTTGAACCGACTTAAGCTATTAGACAGAGAATTTATTCTCTGTCTGGTTTTTGGGGTTATTGAACATGGTGCAAGATCTCAGTTAGAAGTCACCTCTAAATCTGGAATTTTGCGAAGTAAAAAACGGAATATTTCAATTGAGAGATTGCGTTAGTAATGGCTAAGTAGATGGTGCGTTAGCAAAGCTAACACACCCTACAAATAGAAACTTTGCTAATTACTAACCGATAACCCATCCGTTACATCCGTTACCACATCCGTTGCCAAATGCCCCATGACTACCCTATACGTCTCCCAACAAGGATGCTATGTCGCACTTAATGCGGAAACCCTCATCATCAAACAAGGCAAAACCATCTGTGCTGAAGTCCAACTACCACTATCCGTGTGGCTGCTGGTATTGTCTATCAAACACTCTCATTGGCTAGGAGTAATGCTACTACTCAAAAGGTCGATTACTCTATTGATTTTCGACGCGATTATGATGGTTTTTCTTATTGTGTAAGACTATCAGTTAATGAATGCGGCAATTGGCAATCTTTCACAGGTGTTTATCTGGCTCGTTGTACTTTTCCTAGTAATGGGCAAAACTTTGCTGCGACGAAGTTGCTGACTGGCAGTGTCTGTACTGCTAGAGTTTCCTGGACAGGTTCCGTTGAAGGAAGGCTTGGTGGCGTTTACCTTAAACCGAATCCTCTAAGTCGCTACTGTCGTGGAGTTTGGACGAAAACTCTGCTTTGGGTTTTGGACAATCGTGAGATAAACCGCTGTGAAGATTAACCGATGAAACTTACCGCGCCGAGAAATGGCTGAAACCTTTATTCTGACGTTGAGGCGGTCGGTTCCTTGTCCTGTATGGGTTTTAGCCATTTTTTCTCGGCTATTTGTCGAAAAGTTTTCCCCAAAATTGGTGGCGGTCGGAAAGTGCCTCTAGACGTTTTACGGGGTAAGGGTTTAAAATGGAGGGGTCCCCACTCGCTGGGGAAACTAATTGAATGGAAACGATCGCAAGAATATCCTTGTATATTACTATGTATTAGTCCCCACTCGCTGGGGAAACTAATTGAATGGAAACAATTCTTCACCTGGATACCGCCATTTCAGTGACAAGTCCCCACTCGCTGGGGAAACTAATTGAATGGAAACAACAATTGGATCAAGCTCTCGAGATTTTCGGAGTTGTCCCCACTCGCTGGGGAAACTAATTGAATGGAAACTTTCTTTAAAAACTCAACCATATATGATTGGTCAAAAACCATTTTCCGAAGTCCCCACTCGCTGGGGAAACTAATTGAATGGAAACGCTCGCAGCCTGCCATCCAGCCGAGCCGCAAAACGATCCCGAGTGTCCCCACTCGCTGGGGAAACTAATTGAATGGAAACAAGTCCCCTGCGTCGAGCAGGGCCAGCGCAGCCGCAGGTCCCCACTCGCTGGGGAAACTAATTGAATGGAAACTTGAGGACACGGGAATGGAGAGGCAGATAAGCTACCAAATACGCTTGTCCCCACTCGCTGGGGAAACTAATTGAATGGAAACGTAATTGTCCCAAGCCAGTCTTTCGGCTTCGCTTAAGCTGTCCCCACTCGCTGGGGAAACTAATTGAATGGAAACAGCGTATTGATCTTTTGGTCGAATACATCCTGGAGGGTCCCCACTCGCTGGGGAAACTAATTGAATGGAAACTTGAAGCTGAGATCCTTTCTCTTTCTCGTAGAGAGGTCCCCACTCGCTGGGGAAACTAATTGAATGGAAACCTGGTATTGTTAGGTAGATTCTGAAACAGAAAGTTGCTACTATTCTTGTCCCCACTCGCTGGGGAAACTAATTGAATGGAAACTCTCGTCACTCACGCGCTGAAGGTGCTACTTAGTTAAGTCCCCACTCGCTGGGGAAACTAATTGAATGGAAACTCTTTTTCCATGGTTCCAATTCCAATCTGTGAGTAGTCCCCACTCGCTGGGGAAACTAATTGAATGGAAACTTATACTGTCAGTGGCTCAACTGTTTTACTAACACTGTCCCCACTCGCTGGGGAAACTAATTGAATGGAAACTCATCAATGTACTTCTGTTCTATCATCTCGCTCTCTGTCCCCACTCGCTGGGGAAACTAATTGAATGGAAACATAGCACAAGCGTACTTTGCGTAATCTTTATCGGTAGCGTCCCCACTCGCTGGGGAAACTAATTGAATGGAAACTACAAAATTTTTATTAGCTGGAATAGTTACAATAGTGTCCCCACTCGCTGGGGAAACTAATTGAATGGAAACCCTACATTCCCTTGCCAGCCTGCGATCTTGATGGGAATGTCCCCACTCCCTGGGGAAACTAATTGAATGGCAACAGAATATCAACAGGATTAAGATTAATGTTAAAAAAAATGTCCCCAGCGAGTGGGGACATTAATTTAATAGAAACTTTTTCAGACTGAGAGTCCCCTGCTGTAGAAAATACAGCAGCGTACTACAATAGCTATCTAGACTGAACTGCGTATTGCCATGACAGCATCAACAACCCAAAAACAGAACCGCATCATTCGTAAATCCGTGTTAGGCTCTCGCCGATTCAGTAACTACTGGTGGGCGACAATAGTCTCTATCGGAGGTACAGGCTTTTTACTGGGAGGGCTTTCCAGCTACCTCGGTGTCAATCTTCTCCCTGTTGGAGATACTACAGACTTAGTGTTTTTCCCTCAAGGGATAGCCATGGGAGGTTACGGCGTTGCAGGTGTGCTGCTCGCTCTTTACTTGTGGCTGGTTATCCTTTGGGATGTGGGCGGCGGATACAATGAGTTCAACAAGGAGACGGGTACGGTGAAGATTTTTCGCTGGGGCTTTCCTGGTAAAAACCGTCAAATTGAGTTTACCTGCCCGATTGAGGAAGTTCAATCAATTCGAGTTGAAATCAAGGAAGGGCTTAATCCCCGCCGCGCTCTCTACCTGCGGGTGAATAATCGCCGGGAACTTCCTCTGACTCGTGTTGGACAACCTTTATCTTTGTCAGATTTGGAAAATCAGGGAGCTGAGTTGGCTCGTTTCTTGGAAGTACCTCTGGAAGGGTTGTAAGTCAAAATTCAAAAGTCACAAACTTACTGTGAAATGTTTATGGCTTTTGAAGATGTCTTCACCGAGGCAATCAACTGTATAACACAGATTCTTTTGTCAAAATTCGGTAGCTAAAGTTAGAAAAAGGTGGAGTTTTCAGATGCAGATTGCAATCCGTCGCTGGTTGTTATTATTTGTAACGATTGGGAGTCTAATTCTGGGGGCATGTAGTACGCCACCTGTGGCTTCCCTGAATGCGAGCGATCGCTCAACTGGCGCAACGACGACTCAAGCTAACAATCCTCAAGGTAGCAATTTACCCAAACTAGAAGGAAAAGCAACGGTGGTGCTAAAGGTGAAAGGTGCGCCCATCACAATTGAAGTCGATGGTACTAATGCGCCAATTACCGCTGGCAATTTTGTGGATTTAGTCCAGCGAGGTGTCTACAATGGCACGATGTTTCACCGAGTAGTGCGGCAACCACAGCCCTTTGTGGTGCAAGGGGGCGATCCTCAAGGGAAAGATCCGAAAGTTCCGGCAGATAGTCTGGGCACGGGTAGTTTTATCGATCCAGACACATCTCAGGTGCGTTATATTCCCTTGGAAATTAAGCCCAAGGATGGGGAGGAACCTCTCTACAGCGAAACTTTTGATAAAGCAGGGATATCAAAGCCTCCTGTATTAAAACATACTCGCGGTGCAGTAGCTATGGCTCGCTCATCTGCACCTGACTCGGCTTCGGCACAGTTTTATTTTGCTTTGGCAGACTTGTCGTTTTTGGATGGTAATTATGCTGTCTTTGGCTATGTCACCGAGGGTATGGATATTGTAGATAAGATCCAAATTCGCGATCGCATTGATTCAGCAGAGGTGATTCAGGGTGGTGAAAATTTGAAAAAATAGGGGAGTGGGGAGTGGGGAGTGGGGAGTA
>NZ_JAMZMM010000141.1 GCF_024178385.1 Limnofasciculus baicalensis BBK-W-15
CCCCAGATGCTGTTAGGCTAGAAAAGTAAAATAAATCATTACTAATAAGTGCTTATGTCTTGGGTATTAAACTTACAGCCTGACTTAATTCTAGGAGGTCCAATCTTGAGTCTGACCCAAGATATTCTACATCACCATCAGCTCAAGGGTCTGGTGCTGGATGTTGATGAGACTTTAGTGCCATTCAACTCAAGTGAGGCATCAGAGGAATTGATGGAGTGGGTGGCAGAAATCAGACAAGTAGCATCGCTGTGGTTGGTAAGTAACAATTTGAGCGAGAGTCGGATTGGCAATATTGCGCGATCGCTAAATTTGGATTATTTCCTTGGTGCGGCTAAACCGTCGCGGCGCAAGTTAAAGGAAGCGGCTGATGCCATGAGTTTACCCGTGGAAAGGGTGGCGATGGTGGGGGATCGCTTGTTCACAGATGTCTTGGCAGGAAATCGTTTGGGGATGTTCACCATTCTCGTCGAACCGATGCTCGATCCCACCAAGACTGAACTTTTCTCCCCGATTCGGGACTTTGAAGTGTGGTTCTCTCAGCTTCTAGGGGTCTCCCTCACAGGAAAGCAACAAAACTTCACAAAACCTGATAGATCGAGATAAAACGAAATATAAAGAAAACATTATGAATGGCTGGCCTCATAAAAAGTCATGGGATAGTAACAATAGTTCAAATGGGGTCAGCCAATATAAAGACCCTAACTATAAAAAACCAATCATAAATTAACTCCAGAGCGATTAGATCCTATATTGAGGAATCTAATCGCTCTGGAATTTTAGTGTTGGAGTGGAACAGCGGATAATGATCAATCAAACCATTGTCGTTAAAGTTGGCACATCTAGCCTCACCCAACCGGGAAATGGTCAACTTGCACTTTCGACGATCGCTAATATAGTTGAAACCCTAACCAGATTGAGAGCCTGTGGTTATGGTGTAGTACTAGTTACTTCTGGTGCGGTGGGGGTTGGCTGTGCCAGATTGGGGTTGAAATCCCGTCCCCAAACTATGGCACTCAAACAAGCGGTAGCGGCAGTGGGGCAAGGGCGGTTAATGCGAGTATATGACGATCTTTTTACCACTTTACAGCAACCAATCGCCCAGGTTTTAATTAGTCGCCGCGACTTTGTGCAGCGGAGTTGTTATGTTAATGCTTATGGCACATTTCAGGAATTGCTGCGGTTGGGAGTAATTCCGGTAGTGAATGAAAATGACACTGTAGCTGTTGAGGAATTAAAGTTTGGCGATAACGATACTTTAAGCGCGTTAGTTGCTAGTTTAATTGAAGCAGATTGGTTGTTTTTATTAACAGATGTAGATCGGCTTTATTCAGCAGATCCTCGTCAAGTACCAGATGCACAACCTATTTCATTAGTAACTAGAATTGAAGAATTAGAAGAACTCCAAGTACAAACGGGTGACGCTGGTTCCCAGTGGGGAACGGGTGGGATGGTAACTAAAATTACTGCAGCTAAAATTGCGACTAGTGCGGGAGTAAGGACAGTAATTACTGAAGGAAAACGCCCGGAAAATATTGAAAAAATCTTACAAGGAGAACCCCTCGGTACGCAGTTTGAAGCTCAACCTCGGACGGATAATGCCCGGAAGCGTTGGATTGCTTATAGTTTAGTGCCTACTGGGAAAATTTATTTAGATAATGGAGCAGTTACTGCTATTTGTCAAGGGGGTAAGTCTTTGTTGGCGGCGGGAATTAGTAGGATTGAGGGAGATTTTCGTCCATCTGATGCGGTACGGCTATGTGATAGTAATGAGGTGGAAATTGCTAGGGGTTTGGTGAATTATAGTAGTAATGAATTGCAGCAGATTCGGGGGCATAAATCGGAGGAGATTCCGGTTATTTTGGGGTATGAGGGGGCGGATACTGTGGTGCATCGAGATAATTTGGTTTTGTTGGTTTCTGCTGGGGCTAAAGTTGAGTCATCTGGCGGTTAAAACCGCATCTACACAAACAAAACCTGCCTCCGCAGGTTTCAAAGCTACTAATTTGATCTTAGTCCGCGAAGGCGGACTTTGTTTGTGTAGCCGCGATTTCCAATCGCTTTGGCTTATTGCGATTGGTGCAAGGGGTGAATTTTAACTCCCTGATTTGATTACTCAATCTCATCAGGATTAATCCCCTGAGAGCGTAAGTAAGCAGCTAATTTATCCGCCCGCATACGCTCTTCTTCCGCCCGTTGGTGTTCTTGTTCCGCTCTCTGACGCTCTTCTTCAACTCTCTGACGCTCTTCTGCCAACCTTTCCATACCCCACAAAAGCAAATTTCCCCCTTCATCCCACCACCGCAACCAATAACCAAATCGCCCTGATTTTTCCCCTCGCCATGTGCCTAAAAATAACCCCATCTCAGCAATCCAGTGCCTTCCTTCAGGTGATGGTAATTCCAATTCATACCGTTGCTCTTGTAAGCGATAAACTTCTAGTAATCCTGTTTCTCCAGAGAAGATAACGTAAGTTGGTACTTTCAGGATTTGTTCATAAAAAAACCACTTTCCTACCGGATGAATCCGTTTAACTGAATATTCCTCCCCATCCTTATCTGATAGGAATTCCATCACAATGATGGGAGTTTCTCCTTCTAAATTAGGAGTATAACTTTTGCGATCCGTGATGCGATTGGAAACCCCATCGCCTCCACTAGTTAACTGTTGTATTGAATTGACATAAAACCAATCAGGTGCTTTGATTTCTAACTCGTTATTTACCGTGGCACAAATACCTAAATTGCCACCAATTAACATTTCTGGTTTGATATACCCCATCAATTCTAGAGGTTCCCGCAATGCCCCAGCAATCAAAGGTTGACCAGTATTTTGCACAGGCTCTTCTTCTAATTTAAAGTTATCAGGTAGTTTGTCCCAGGTAATGGTGGGTTTTGGTGTTAGTCTGATTAATTTTTCTTGTGCGATAACCATAACTTTACCAACGGCTATTTTATATGTTTATTCTAATCTCAATTTAACAGGAGATTGCGATCGCTCTGGCGAGTAAAGCAAGCAAATCGCGGCATCCGTATAGTCTAGATCCCCAGGCAGATGCGATCGCTATATCAGTTATTGGGCTGTAACCCGCGTACTCCACATACTCTTAGCAGAGCGATCGCACCTAATGAACGCAGCACGAGCGCGAGCGCACCTCCCACACTCCGAGCCATGCGATCGCGTGGCTCTGCTGCAAGCCCATCGCACTCCACCTACTCCCTACAAACTGTAACACGCCCAAACTTCCTCCCCGTCAGCATTTCAGGCAATTTAAAAAAATTTTGCCCAAACCCTTGACATTTATGTAGTATTTTTGTAGTATGTATTTAAGGCGAAAGAGAAAGAGCCAAACAGCTCGACTCCAAGCCATTATACCGAACCTTGAAAACTAAATATGTAATACACCTTTTCATCAAACTGGGGGCGCAACTCAACGGCAAGTTCCGGATTATCCCAAATCCCAAGAACTTTCAACAGCTAGCTGCAACCCATCCTCACCAAGAGGATTTCCAGCAGATGAAGATAACAGTTACCCGTGCTGAACGACATCCAAAGTCAAAGTCAGTATCGGAAACAGATATCTGCATTTACTGGAATTATGAGGCTGTAGCTCAGTTGGTTAGAGTGTCGCTCTGTCACAGCGAAGGTCGCGGGTTCAAGCCCCGTCAGCCTCGTTCGGCAGCTAGTCTTGGCTTTTGAGTTGCACTGTCCCCCCTTAAATGGCCCTATAGGCGAACGGTTTAAGCCACCACTCTTTCAAAGTGGAAATTGCGGGTTCAAATCCCGTTAGGGCTATGGTCGAGTAGCTAAGCGACGAAAGCGTCGGTCTGCAAAACCGAAATTCGTGGGTTTGAATCCCACCTCGACCTCTTAATTAATTAGACCTCTTGCATAAATTCTAGAAGGGTGAAGCATTTGCGGATAAAACCCTTGATTTCCCTATAAATCTGGGCGCAAATGCTACTCCCCTACACCTAAATATCGAATGAGAGCAAGATGTCTATTGTGTATGAGAGTATAGCTCAATTGGCAGAGCAGTCGGCTTTTAACCGACTCGTTGCAGGTTCAATTCCTGCTACTCTCATCGGACTTGCGTCGCTATCTGTAGGGTGCGTTATGCGACAGCTAACGCACCATTTCTACCCATATAGAATGTAGCAGCGTTAGTTCCGTGAGAGTGTAGTTTAACGGGATAAAACATCAGTCTACGAAACTGAAGAAGTGAAGGTTCAAATCCTTCCACTCTCGTCAACTTGGAGAGGTTGCCGAGTGGCTGAAGGGGCAGACTTGGAAAGTCTGATTAGGTTTTACCTAACGCAGGTTCAAATCCTGTCCTCTCCGTTTAAATTTCCCCCGGTAGCTCAGTTGGTAAGAGCGCTGGTCTGAAAAACCAGAGGTCGTCAGTTCAATACTGACCTGGGGGACTATCGTTGCCCTGTAGCTCAGTGGTAGTAGCAGTCGCCTGTTAAGCGAAGGGTCGTAGGTTCAATCCCTACCAGGGCAGCCAATTTATTGCCAGGTGGACGAATAGCAAGTCGCTGTAGCTCTGAACTATAGAGTCGTGGGTGCAACCCCTACCCTGGCAGCCATTTATTGCCCTGTAGTGTAACTGGCAGCATATCTGACTTTGACTCAGACGGTCTAGGTTCAAACCCTGGCGGGGCAGCCAAATCTTATGCTCCTGTAGCCCAATCGGAAGAGGCCGCTACCTCAAAATTAGTAGTTATTCATGTGTGGGTTCGACTCCCATCGGGAGCATGAAAACTCGCTCCTGTAGCCCAATTGGCAGAGGCCACCGTTTTAAAAACGGTTGATTTAGTGTGGGTTCGACTCCCATCAGGAGCATTAACGGGATGTCATTCAGCGGCGAGAAGCCATACTTTGGGAGTATGGAGTCGCAGGTTCAAATCCTGCCATCCCGATATGCCCCTGTGACGTAATTGGAAACCGTCGCAAGTCCAGAACTTGCGTTTGCTGGTTCGAGTCCAGTCAGGGGTACTTACCTTGGCAGCCCACCGTTTTGGCAAGATACTTACTGCTCTCAACTTTGTTCTAATTTGGCATCTAGACGAGCTATCCGACCTTCTAAAGAAGAACTACAAGAACTGATTTGGACAAAACCAACTTCTCAACTAGCTAAAGATTTTGGAGTTAGTGGCAAAGCCATAGAAAAATGGTGCAAAGCCTACGGAATAGAAAAACCACCCAGAGGTTATTGGGCTAAAAAACAATATTCTCAGCTCTAAATTATCATTATAAATTATTTAATTTTTGCCCTTGTAGCCCAATCGGAAGAGGCACTAGGCTAAGGACCTAGTTGGTGCTGGTTCAAGTCCAGTCAGGGGCATTGGTGGACGATGCGGGTGACTTAGCTACGGTAGGCTTGGAGGTCTCATAAGCCTCTTATTAGCAGGTTCAATTCCTGCCCCCGCCACCAACAATGCAGGTGTAATGTAACTGGCAACATGAGGCTTTCGTAAAGCCTTCTTGCGAGTTCAAATCTCGCCATCTGCTCCAGAGTAAGTAGCTTCACAGTTTAGGTAAAGCTGGAATTTCCTCCTTCCCAAATTTGCAGCTGAGAATACTATTCTCATTGGTAACTATGGTATTTGTCAATTTGCGTGAGATGGAGTTGCACAGTTGTGGAGTTGCGATCGCAGTTTTCACGATTTAGATTATTCCCGCTAGCATCGCACTTATATAAGCAGGTTCGTAGTAGGCACTGAAGTGCCTAAAAAATCATCAGAACCAAGCACTAAAGTACTTACTACGAACGAGAGCAATATAACTGGATATGATATTACTTTTAATTCAAATGCAGGTGTGATGTAACAGGAACATGAGGCTCTTGTAAAGCCTTCTTACGAGTGCGAATCTCGTCACCTGCTTGTAACTTTATTAGGTCGAATTTAGGTTAAGGAGGAGGATAGTAGGATGACCACAATGACTGTCACTGATGCTCTGGCAGAATTGACGCTATTGGCAAAGCGAATTGATTCAGCTAGAGCGGCTTTGGATAATAATACTTTAATTGCTGTGGTGGAAGTTGGGAAAGTGCCAACTGGTTTTAAATCGAGAGATGAACATTCACAACAAGCCAGGGCTGCTTTGCAAAGAGTGGATGCTTTAATTACCAGACGACGGGTGATTAAAAGAGCGATTGTACTATCTAATGCGGCGACAATGGTTTCTGTTGCAGGTCAAGAAATGACTGTGGCAGAAGCGATTGAAATGAAAAGTTTTATCGCTTACTCTGAATCAGTTCTTAATACAATGACATCGGTTTACAATCGCACTCGGAATGAGTATAAAATCGCTCAAGCACGAGTGAAAGAACGACTCGATAAGTTGGCAATGGAAGTCTTGGGTAAGAATGCTGCTTCTGAGAAATATCAATCTCTGGCAGATAGTTTCTTAGCACGAGAGGGTGTGGAATTGCTCGATCCAATTAATCTGGCTGAAGATATTGAAAGACGACAGGCGTTTGTGGAAGAGTTTAAATCAACTTGCGATCGCGTTCTTTCAATTAGTAACGCTCGGACTATGATTGAAGTGACTGATTAATTTCAAGTTGTGTGCAAATACAGGACTTACGCAAAACCTCTATCTGTAGGGTGCGTTATGTAACGCACCCTACTATATATATAAACTTGCTGGTCACTTGAAAATCTCTAAATTTATGGTACAAAGGATGGATAGCCGAATGGACAGGCGCGTGACTCTCAATCATGAATATGTTGGGTTCGATTCCCAACTCCATCCGCGATTAAGTTCAAAGGTTAAAGCTCAAAGCTTAACGCTTAAAATTCAATCGTTAAACCTTAGACAATCAACCCTTAAACCCCAAAGCTTAATCTTCGATAAAATCCAGGGTTTTGGTTGTAGGTTCCATAAAACCTTGAGGTTCCCACCTGGCTGAGTGGTCAGCATTTTTAATAACCCCAAAAACCCGCCAGAGAATACTATCTCTGTCTAATAGCTTAAGTCGGTTGAAATTGAGATCTTGCACCAGTTGCAATAAACCGGAGGCAGAGCCTCCAAACCCTCGTTCCCAGGTTGAACCTGGGAACGAGAATATACTATCTCTGTCTAATAGCTTAAGTCGGTTGAAACCGACTATTAAGAAAGGATTTAAGTCCGTTTTAACGGACTTAAGCTATTAGACAGTGGTTTTAACCACTGGCGGTTTTGGCAACTGGTGCAATATCTCAGTTCAATCCCTGTCAGGACTACCAATTATGGGAGTGTAGCTCATAGCTGGCTGCTAGAAAGATGTGGGTTCTATTCCGAATAGTATCCACCAAATCTGATTTTTTCTGATAGTTTTTATGGGGGCTTGATGTAATGGAAACATGCGATCCTTGCAAGATTGCTACAGGGGTTCAACTCCCCTAGTCTCCATCCGGTAGGAAAAGCTATATTTGGCAAAAATATGGTTTTTTCTACTAACTATGGTATCTGAAGCCAAAGTGGTCCCGGCGCTTGTTTGTGGAACAAGTAATTAGGGAGTTCAAGTCTCCTCAGATACCCTGAAATGGAAGGTGCCGCCGAATGGACGGCAAGCGGTTTTGAACACCGTGGTACGGCTAATAACCGTAGGAGTTCGATTCTTCCACCTTCCTTCAAAAACATATTAGATTTGACATTATTTTTACTGATTTTATTTTGGGAAGATGCCGCTAAATGGATAGCAACCAGTCTCGAAAGCTGGGGTACGGGTAATTCCTGTAAAGGTAGCTCCGAAGGAGCCGCTTCGCTAACGATTCCTTCATCTTCCTTTTCTCCACCGGAAGCCGAGAAGCGAGGCACTGTGCTGATAACGCAGAGGTAGAAGGGGCAGTACCTTCCCGGTGGATTTGTTTGTAGGTAGACTCTAAATGAAATTTAATAGCTAAAGCTATGCTTTACTTGATTCTACCAAAACATCATAGAAGCTGAGAGCCTCCAAGGGGGAAGAAAGATGACTGCATCAGAGATTTGAACCTCAAAAGGAAGAAGGTTTTGATAGCATAAGTATGGATGCGATCGCAATTTTTCTAACTAGCCTATATGGCGCTTTACTATCGCTGTAATATTTGTCGCCATCAAAAATGAAAGCCCTGTTGGTTTTACTCAGCTTTATCCAAGCTTTTCCTCAGTATCTATGAAGCGGATATGAATGCTAATGTTCTCCAGGATAACTTGGAGGGCATTTTTTTTTGTCTAGGTATGTTAAAAGCCAACTGTGCGAGCTGCTACCATATAGCGAAAGATGTATTCGGCTATCTCCAAGAAATTGCTCGCTTCTCTTGGTGAAGATGCCCAAACTGTGATACCATGATCTCGAATCAGCAAGGCACTTACAGAGGGTGGAGTAATCTCGAAGCGATCGCAAATATCTTGAGCAATCCGAGGTAAATCTAAATGGTTGACAAATATCGGCATTGTCACCTGGGGATTTTCCTCCCATACTCCCAATCCCTTCAACATTTCTAAGGGGGGTAATGGTAGATTATCGCTATCGGTAAACCGAGAAACCAGATTTGCCTCTATGGAGTGAACATGATAGCAAGCTTCTGCTTCTGGAAATAGGGAGTAGATAGTTTGATGAATGCTAGTTTCCGCAGAAGGACGAACATCAGGATGGGGTTGTTCGATTATCGTACCATCTAATTTCATCCGGACGAAATCAGTACTAGTTAATTCTCCTTTATTACGTCCACTGGCAGTAATCCAGAAGCTACCATCTGGTATCCGCACCGACAGATTGCCAGCAGTACCCATCATCCATCCTAACTGATAGAAGTGACTTGCCGCAGCAATTATGGTTTGTCTGGGATTGGTTTCCATTTAGTTGTTGGTTATTGGTTGTTGGTTGTTGGTTGTTGGTTATTGGTTGTTGGTTATTGGTTGTTGGTTATTGGTTGTTGGTTGTTTGTCTCCCTACTCCCTACTCCCTACTCCCCACTCCCCACTCCCCATCCAGTGCTGAGATAACTCTTGGCGGATATCGAAAAAATCATGCCAGGGGATGTAGGGATGATGGCGCTCATCGAGGTATTGACTGAGGCGATCGCGGGCAAATACAATTGAGGCACTCAATGCCATATTCAAGTCTGTTACCGAATCTCCAATCCCAATCTGCTCATCGGCTGGATGTTGTGCCATTACTTTTACTTTAGAGACTAGCTCTGTATCTCCCTCAAACTCAGAGCATACTTTGAGAAATTCCCCACTGGTATTGATATCCACAGCATAAATTCCCGCCACTCGCCCCAATAAAGATTCTCCCGATTTACCTCCACGACTCAATACTATTTCCACCATATCTCGCAAACCACCGGAAACAACGATAAAGGGTACACCCCCCTCGTCGAGAAAGTCTAGCAATTCTTCTAAACCGGGGCGAATTAGTGCCGTTTGGGCATAAGCAAGGATTTCTGGATAACAATCTGAGGGAATTGATTCTAGCATCTGACGGACACCTTCCCGCAGAGTTAACCGCATCGCGTATATTTCTGGCATTACTTGGGCAGATACCTCTGGTGCAAAATGCTTCAGGATTCCCACAAAGGTTTCCGTTGTCGTAATCGTACCGTCAAAGTCGCAGAAGACTACTTTCATTAGGGAGTAGGGAGTAGGGAGTAGGGAGTAGGGAGTAGGGAGTAGGGGAGAAGAGTTTTAACTCAAAAGTCTATTCCACATCTATATTTTATTAATTCAAGCAGAGAATATTCCTCAAGTTTCTTTGTTGTAAGATGAATATACAAGATTATCCTGCTGATAGCGATCGCATCGTGAAGGATTACATAATAGGCACACTAATAAACAGAGCGTTTAAGTAAGCTATCAGCGAACAACTAAGCCATCCTCCATTTTATTGACATATTCCCCCTAGCCCCTAGCCCCTAGCCCCTAGCCCCTTCTTAAAGATTCAGTGTAGTTGTCTTAATTCCAACTACTACCACTAGCCGCTTGGCTTTAAGTGAGCCAGAATGTGTATGTGGAGTCATGGATAAACCATCAGCAGTATCAGGGGCAGAAACTAAGTCTAACGAATAATAGCGAAATAAATGAGTATCAATTACCCAATCATCGAAACCCAACTCAGATTAATCAGAGCATTGCAGCGAGGATATGCCGAAGCCCTTGAAGCTGGTGACTGGCAAGCAGCCGATTATCGCTGTGCCCACTTATACAAGTTGTGCGAAAGCCTCCACCATCTCAGTTGTTTGCTGGAAAGGAATACCCCAATCGCAACGACTACAGTGACACCCAAGAGTACTAATAATAATTGGGTTAGTACTATTCGCTCCAATACCCCTATTCATTCTTTGAGCGAATCTTCTGAGGTAAATGAAAAACCTGTGCCATCAAGAGCTATGCCACCAGAGCCACCTCCTATTGATGAAGTGTGGAATCAGCATCAGCAATGATTACCATTTTTGGGGAATGGGGGGAGGTAACTTCCCCTTTTTCCTATTGACATTAGTATATAGCGCTTCTCAGTTAAGTGAGGTGCAAAGAAACCCGGTTTCTTGAAGAAACCGGGTTTCTGAGGGTTTCTCTTGTGTACTCGAGCCAACTGAAAACTATCTGACAACTTCTAGATGTTTACTGCAACTTGGGATGAGACGTTGACTGCTGAGGTTTTTAGTTGTTTAATTGGTAGCGCGATCGCAAATTCTGTTCCTTGTCCCAGCTCAGACTTCACCTCAATTTTACCCTGATGCTGTGTGATAATTTGATAACATATTGAAAGTCCTAACCCCGTACCCTTCCCTACCTCTTTTGTTGTGAAAAAGGGATCGAAAATCTTTTCCCTAATTTTGGCAGGAATACCAGAAGCATTATCCCTAATTCTTACTTTAATTTGATTATTTCCTAATCTTTCTGTCGCGATTTTAATTTGCTTGTTAGGGCAATTAGATTCACTATTTAGAGCATCAATCGCATTTTGCAAAATATTCATGAATACCTGATTTAGTTGGGCAGGATAACACTCAACTAATGGCAATTCTCCATATTGTTTACTTACTTCTATCCCTTGTTTAAGCTGATGATTGAGAATTAATATCGTGCTATCAATTCCCTCATGGATATTAACAGGTTTTATTTCATTTGTATCCAGCCGAGAGAAGTTCCGTAAGGATAGGATAAGCTTATGAATACGTTCAGATCCCATTTTCATTGAATCCAGGCTTTTTGGTAAATCTTTGATTAGAAAATCAAAGTCTATTACTTTTATCTTGTCTTGGATTACAGGTGTTGAATTGGGATACTCTTCTTGGTATATCTGGACTAATTCTATCAGATCTTGGGCATAAGTATTCGCGTAGTCGATATTGTTAGAAATAAAGTTAACAGGATTGTTGATTTCATGGGCGATTCCTGCTAACATTTGCCCTAGACTAGACATTTTTTCGCTTTGGATTAATTGCGCTTGAGTTTCTTTAAGATCTTTGATTGTTTGATTCAGTTTATCGTGAGTTTCTACAAGTTGCTGATTCTTCTGCGAAAGTTCTTGAGTATCTGCGGCTACTCTTTGAATTAGACTATTGAATGTAGTGGCTAATATTCCAATTTCGTCTTCTGTAGTTACGGGTACTTGGATATCAAAATTACCTTCTTGAGCAATTTTTTGGGCAACAGCGGTGATATCTTTGATGGGTTGAGCGATGATTCTGCTAGTATAGAGAGATATAATAACTGCGATTGTAACTGATAATAGGATACTGACGACAATAATGGTAAGTCTAAGCCTCTCTGCCATCCAACCCTTTTTCTCTGCTTCCTCATATTCTTCGTGTGCAAATGCACTCAGTTGAGAGATTTGATCCGCAAGACCATCCAGTGTAAAAAATTGAGGATTATTATTCAGCTTTAAAAGACGGTTGTGAATGGGAGCCAATCCTTCTGGTGTCAGGGGATAATTTTTAAATTGCTTAAAAATATCTTCAGTTTCATTCAAGTAATTTCTGACAAATATTTGATATGTTTGTATAATATATCTGGCTTTTTTAATTTCTTCTGGCATTTCCTTGACTTGAGTATCTTTGGTATGACCTTCCGATGCGTTAAAAAACACCAAACCCAAACACCCCACCAGAGAGTATTTTACATGCAGGCACAATTTCCCATTGTAAGAATAGCACAAAAAAGCAAATCGCACCTTAACCAGAAACTCACCCCACTCTTAACCTCCTGCTAAACTAAAAGCGATAAGATAAGTCCTAAGCTGCTAGAATTTACCTCGATCGGATCAAAGCCAATCCCAAGGAAGAGGCAGTAATGACCATTAAACGTCGAGATTTCCTCCTATTTATGGGAGCTAGTGCAGGTACAGTAGCATTGACATCCTGTCTGGCGGGGAACGATATACCCAAAACCGGACCAAAAGTCGATGCCAAAGAAACTGGCATTGGCTTCAAACCAGTCAAAGGACCAATGCCCCTGGAAACAGATAGTCTGATATCAACTAAACAAGGAGAAGACTATCGTCGTTATGAGGTGATAGACGATATAGTCTTGCCAGAAGGCTTTACCTACGATATCATTGCCGCTTGGGGCGATAAAATCGGTAATTCTCGCTTTGGATATAATAACGATTACCTCTCATTTATCGAAACAGGTACGGACGAAGGTTTCCTCAGTATTAACTTTGAGTACATTAGTGGCAAGATATGGATGGAAACATATCCACAGGTAATCGGGAAGTCTTTGCCATTCGATGAAGTAAAAGCAGCGGCAGCTAAAACAGAAGGTAAAATAAATGCCTTTGCCTTGCCAGATAACGATCCAGTCAAAGGTAAAATTAAAGAAATTTGTCAAGAAGCCTTATTAGATCTAGGATTAGGTGCGATATCGATTCGCAAAGACAGCGATGGCAAGTGGACTCGCACTAATTCTAAAGCAGATCGGAGAATTACAGGTATTGCTGGTTTAGAAGACAAACGCTATCTGAAAATCACAGGACCTGCAACAGCAGTATTGAGAAAAGACAAGGGGAAAGGATATATTGACGGATTAAGCGATCGCATTATCGGTACTTTTGCTAACTGTGCAGGCGGGACAACCCCTTGGGGTACAGTCCTCAGTGCCGAAGAAAACTTCCAAGACCAAGTACCCGAACCAGTATATCCTGATGGTACAGCATTTAAGCCAGAAGCATTGCCCTTTGCGATCGCAGATTCTGGTATTGAAGGATTGGGTAATGTTTTTGGGTTAGCTGGGAATAAGTACGGCTGGATGGTGGAAATCGATCCGGCAAATCCCAATGACTACGGGACTAAACATAGTTGGCTAGGTAGGTTTCGTCATGAAGCCGTTGCAGTTAAGGCAGTGGCAGAGAAACCCATAGCAGTATATTCCGGTTGCGATCGCAGAGGCGGTCATATTTATAAGTTTATTAGTAAAGGTATCGTTAAAGATATTGAAAATAAGGCTAATTCTGGTTTAATGTCAGATGGTATGCTCTACGCGGCTGTTTTTGAACCCGATGGCACTGGTAAGTGGATTGCTCTGGAACCAAAAACACCAGTAAATCCAGTATTGCCCAGTATAGTGGAAGGGAATTTAGTTACCCTGCCCAAACGTCCCGAAGGTGGGATTTTTGAAATCAAAACCGATGCTGAAGCTACTGAATTTAAGCAAAAGTTTGCTACATTAGGGGATTTGTATCAAGGGAGTGCGATCGAAAAACAAGGTGCTATTTTAATTGATGCCCACTATGCTGCTAATGCCATAGGTGCTACCACAACAGCCAGACCCGAAGATCTTGCCTTAGCTACCGATGGTTCAGTATATATTGCCTTCACCTCTGGTACTCCCAGTAGTGATGGTGGTCCAGACAAGCGGGTTTTCAAAGGACCAAAAGGAGAAACTCCTTGGGAATATGGCTGGATTGTACAGCTAAAAGAAGATGGAGACGATCCCGCATCACTAACATTTAAGTGGACATCTTTTGCCATGGGCGGGGAGCCTGCTGAGGGAGGGGCGGGATTTTCTAACCCAGATAATTTAGAATTTGACCAAAATGGTAATCTGTGGCTGGTGACAGATATGTCCACAGGTAAGCATAACCAAGCTCTTCCCAGTCGGGTTGATAAAGAAGGGAAACCATTGAGTCAAGGTGATATTCAGGGAATTTTTGGTAATAACTCGATGTGGGTGATGCCGACGACTGGCGCAAATGCCGGAAAAGCATATCAATTTGGAATAGGACCAATAGAGTGCGAATTGACAGGACCATTTTTTACTCCTGATAATCAAACCTTATTTTTATCAGTCCAACATCCTGGAGAACAAAATGGCACAAGAAAGGATAAAGCCTTACAAACTCGCAAGTTTGCTATGAAAACTACTGATGGTAAGGATTTTATCCAGGAACGTCAAGTGCCAATCGGCTCAAATTGGCCTGGAAATAAATCAAATAATCCACCCAAACCAGCCGTGGTAGTAATTCGGCGATTGGATGGGAAAGCTATTAGTGCAGTTTGACTTGAAAGGGGAGTAGGGAG
>NZ_JAMZMM010000600.1 GCF_024178385.1 Limnofasciculus baicalensis BBK-W-15
CCATTACCCCATTCCCCATTATGAAAACGGAACTTCAAACTAGCCAAAAGAGTCTCTATGAAACCGATTTTATCTGTTGGGTAGAAACGACTTTGGCCCAACTGCGTGCCCAAGACTACGGCAACGTAGACTGGCAAAACTTATTTGAGGAAATTGAAGATATGTCTAAACGGGAGAGGAAAAGTCTAAAAAGTAATCTCGTAGTACTTCTACTCTATCTCCTCAAATGGCAATATCAACCAGAATCGCGCAGTGGTAGTTGGCGAGGTGCTATTCGCGAACATCGGAGACGGATTAACGATGATTTAAAGGATTCACCAAGCTTGAAACCCTACCTAAAAGAGATCTTTTATGAATGTTACCAAAATGCACGTCAACAAGCCGCAGATGAAACAGGGTTACTACTAAAAACTTTTCCTATAGATTCTCTTTATACAGAGGAACAAGTACTAGATACTAGTTTCTTGCCAGAGTGATGGAAGAGGTAATGGCTAATCGCTGGTTATATGTTTATTTAATTAAACACCAACAACAAACAACTAACAACTAACAACGATCGCATTATGGACTACCCCGATATCGATATTGCCCCTCTCATCGATCACGCATTACTAAATCCCACTGCCACACCAGAGCAAGTGGAAAAGTGGTGTCAACAAGCAGATAGATATGGCTTCGCGGCAGTCTGTATCTATCCGATATACGTCAAACAAGCTACAGAGTTACTGCGCGGTAGGAAACCGAAAGTCTGTACCGTCATCGGGTTTCCCTCCGGAGCAAATACCTCAGCTACTAAACTTTACGAAGCCCAAGAAGCAGTAGAAAATGGGGCAACAGAACTTGATGTGGTAATTAACTTAGGCGCATTGAAAACCGGAAATACAGACAAACTATATCAGGAAATAGCCCAAATTTGTGAAGAAACAGGTCAAACTGTTAAAGCAATATTAGAAACTAACCTACTCACCGATGCCGAAAAACAACTAGCAACGGAAATCTGTATGGATGCTGGGGTACAATTTATTAAAACTAGTACGGGTTTCCATGGTGGCGCTACTGTGGCTGATGTCCAATTATTGAAGAAAATTACACGGGGACAAATTGGGATTAAAGCATCTGGAGGAATTCGCACCATTGAGCAAGCATTCGATTTAGTAATAGCAGGTGCAACTCGGCTCGGTACTTCTCGCGGCATAGAATTACTAAAACAACTTGAAAATGAAGAAGAGGAAGATAGCTAATAGTCATTATATTTCCTCTATTCTATTGAATTAGCAACCAAAAATGAACCGAACCTACAAAGCAACTGGAATAAATTTGAAAAGTATGCCCCTGGGTGAGGCAGATAGATTAGTGACCATTTTAACAAAGGAGTTTGGCTTAATTCGGGTAGTCGCTCCTGGCGCACGGAAGCAAAAGTCGAAATTAGCTGGTAGAATGGGATTGTTTGTAGTTAATGAATTGCTCTTGGCAAAAGGGCGCTCGCTAGATAAAATTACTCAAGCAGAAACTCTGGAATCTTACCCCGGATTGAGTAAACATTTAAGTAAATTAGCAGCGAGTCAATATTTGGCAGAATTAGTGCTATGTCATGCTTTAAGCGAACAACCCCAAGTAGAATTATTCGATCTACTTAACGAACATTTACGGCGTATCGATGAGTTGCCCAATAAAACTGGCTCTCAGTTAGAAATATCTCTAGTTATTGCTTACCTATCTCATGGTATATTTCACCTATTAGCACTAGCAGGTATTCCCCCTCAAGTTCAAGTTTGTTGTCTCAGTCAAAACCCCCTCATGCCAGATTTTACTCATCCTGATTGGCGAGTAGATTTTAGTATTGAAACAGGAGGTATATTTAGTTTAGCAGAGCATGAATCCCGACTTCAGCTAGCCCAAACTCCTGTAGCGGTAGCAGAAGCAAGAGTATCCCAAGCAACTGCCACCGATCAGATAGATGAACAATCTACTCCTCCCATTAGGATCGATCGCAAACTTGATGCTCTGGAATTAACCCTATTTCAGCAGCTAGCCACCGCCGAGTTACCCGATTTCATGTCATTATTGCCAAATCAGTTAGTCGCCGCCGATGCCATTCCTTCAGCTTGGGCAAAAGTGGAGCGACTTTTACGAGATTATGCCCAATATCATTTCGGCAAATCAATTAAATCTGCGGCTTTAATCGATACTTTATTAATTGAGACTTCCCCAAATTGAATTCAGTAAATTCTGATCTAACTAGAAATTTCCAAAAACAAGTTCTAAAATATTGAAATGACTCATAATAGACTAGAGAACTGACAAAAGGTTATTAGCCCTCCTTTGGATTATTAGACCACGATAGCTGAAACGACGCAATTTCGTCAAGTATTGAGAATTAATCTTAATAAATTT
>NZ_JAMZMM010000142.1 GCF_024178385.1 Limnofasciculus baicalensis BBK-W-15
TAGCCCTCCTTTGGATTATTCGACCATAGTAGCTGAAACGACGCAATCTCGTCAATTATTGAGAATTAATCTTAATAAATTTAACCAAGTTAAGCCACTTTCAGCGATCGTTTGTTAAGTTATGTTAATTGCGGTTTTTTTTTTCAGGGAGAGGGGTTGGGGGTGAGGGGTAAACTCCCTACTCTGGATCGGGAGATTTGGGACTTGGATTCTTCAAAGAGTTGACATGGCTCGAAGATCTCAGTCATACTCAGATCTTCGAGCATATTTCCTGATAACGGTAAACGCAGCGTTAGACCAAGCTTTAAGTCTCTCCAGAGCCGGATTAGTTGCGTTAAGGAAGCTTGGCGTAAGCCTAGCATAGACCATACCTGTACCCAGGTTAGTCCAGGAAATGTCACGGGTTTATGCTGATTGGTGCAAGATCTGAGTTAACATCTATAAATAACTTACGCACGATGGAAATGATTGGATCAGACAAGACAAAAACTACTTTTGATAGCGTTACCCAATTTGTTAAATGCCTAACAGACCAAGGTGTTGAGTACATCCGTTTCGAGCTACCGGATTTACACGGAATCGCTCGCGCAAAAGTTGTGCCAGTTGACAAAGTAGAAAGCTTTGCTAGCAAGGGTCTTAACTTTTATGGTGGTTGTTTTGCTTTAGATACGGCTTCAATGGTTGTACCGGGTTCTGGCTATCACGAAGAGCAGAATTACCGTGACCTACTATTAATCCCAGACCTTGATAGCCTAACACCCGTGCCTTGGATGGAAAAAACAGCCAAGGTCATTTGCGATCTCATGAAGAGTCCAACAGAACCGTTGGAAATTGCACCCCGTTATATCCTCAAGCAGTTACTCGCAGAAGCGGCGCAGCTTGGGTTCGATGTGATGATGGGGCATGAGTTTGAGTTCTATCTCCTCAATCCAGAAACAAAGGAACTACTTTTTGATGGGCTACACGTTTTTAATAATACCCGCAACAACTACGTTCCTGAAATCAGTCAGTTAATCAATTATCTGCGTGCCTCTGGGATAGATGTGATTAACTATCACTGCGAGCACTGTCCTTCCCAATTCGAGATTAACTATGGAGCTAGTATAGGTATTCGTGCTGCTGACAAAGCGTTTACCTTCAAGAATGCAGTCAAGGAGATTGCTTATCGGCTTGGTCAACACGCCACCTTCATGTCTAAACCCTTTATCGAGCACGCGGGTTGCTGTTGTCATTTTCATATCAGCCTGATTGACCGCAACACTGGAAACAACGCCTTTATTGACAAAAATAACAAATATGGTTTATCTGCCACTGCTCATGCCTTCATTCAAGGCATTTTAGATCGTGCAGAGGCGATGATGCCATTAGTAAGTCCTACGCCGAATTGTTATCGTCGCCTCAAACCTCATACCTTTGCTCCCTCCAATATCAGTTGGGGTATTGAAGATCGTACCGCAATGGTGCGAGTGAAAGTAGCCGATGAAGAATCAACCCATATAGAAATGCGAGCCGCTTCTGGTCTTAGTAATCCTTACCTAACAGCGGCAGCGACTCTAGCAGCGGGTTTGCTAGGTATCAAACAACAGCGTCAACTACAGCCCTCAGTAGAAGGTCCCAGCGAAGACAACCCAGATTTGCCGAAGCTACCTCAAACCCTTGAGGAAGCTTTATCTGGACTAGCTGCTGATGTGGAGATGCAAAAGATGCTCTCTCCAGAGTTTGTACGGCTCTTTACTACGATCAAACGTTTTGAACTAGCTCGTTTTCACGATCACCTGACGGAGTGGGAGCGTCAAGAATATTTGGAGATATACTGAAGTCAACAGCTTCTTCCCCCCTTCGCTTAATGAATCAGGTAGGGTATTGAAAGTTATTAATGAAGTCAAGACATGATTGAACAAACAGATCGAAGCAAAGATGATTTTAGTCAGGAAAATCAGATTTTAAATAATTTGCTCTTAACTTACAGTCAATACCTTCTTCCCAAGGCTGGGTTAGGAAATAATTTTTTGGAAGCAATTGAGCAGTTATTAACAGGCTTAAAATCTTTACGCTCTGATACAAATTTGACAGCTATAATAACGCCAGAAATCAAATCTGAGTTATGCACAAATCAAATTCCCACAAAAGGTTGGTCGATTGAAGAAGTTATTCAACATATCATTCTCAATTATTTAGGAAATGTACCAAATTACTCAGCAGGTTATGCTCCTTTAAATATCGTTCCACCGTCTCTAACACCAGCAATTCTTGCCAAAGTTGCTTGTGCTATTATTAATCCAAATCTGGCCAATGAAACCTATGCTGGAAAAACCATTGAAGCTGAACAGCTAGCTATCTCACATATTGCTGAAATTGTAGGTTTTGACCCGAAATTAGCAGGAGGATATTTTACATCAGGAGGAGCGGCAAGTAATTATTGGGCAGTTCGATTTGCCCTCGAAAAGATGTTTCCTGGTTTAGGGAAAAAAGGCTTCAAGGCTTTTCTTGATAAAGAGCCTGTCATTATACAATCAGTTCTTGGTCATTATACTAATATCAACGCGGCTCGATTACTTGGTATCGGAACTGAAAATGTGATATCTGTTCCGGTGACACCCAATTTTCAGATATCCTTAGAAGCTTTACAATCTCAGATGGAGGAAACTATCCAACAAGGGAAGCAGATTGTGTGTCTATATTTAGTTGCTGGATATACCGATTCCTTTGGCGTAGATGATATAAAAAGTGTTTTTGAAATTTGTGAAACAGTCTGCCAAAAATATCACATTCCCAAACCCCACATTCATGTAGATGCCGTTGTCGGTTGGATTTATGGTATATTTAAAAACTATCAAATTACCAACAATTCCTTGGGATTTAATCCGGACACGCTTAACTCTATCGAGAAATTAAATAACCTATACTCTAATTTATGTTACGCGGATTCTATCACAGTCGCTCCGCATAAACATGGTTTGACATCTTATATTTCTAGTGCCTTAATTTTTAAGAATAAACAAGATCTGCTACTTCTTCAAAAAGACCAAGAAGAAACACCCTATTTTACTGGGGATAGTTTTTCTTCATTTCCAGGGGCTTATACACCAGAATCCTCCCGTCCAGGAGATGGGCCTTTAATGATTTTGGCTAATCTGTATGCTTTGGGTTATGAAGGATATCAAGCTATGATTGGTTATGCTATCCAACAAAGCAATATGTTGAAATCGAAACTACAATATAGTTTCAATAGCTCTGTTGAAGTTTTAAATCAAAATATTCCTGGAACCAGTACAGTTTGGCGATTTTATCCAACTGGAATTGAAGCACAAGCAGCATACAAAAGAGAGTTATTTGGAACGAGTGAAGAGGAGCGAATTTTTACTCAAAAAATGAATGAGTATAATCACCATCTTTTTGGAAAAAGCAAAGTTATAAGATCTGCCAATACACCGATTTTAGGTTATTCTAATCAAGTAATTGTTGGTCAATCAGGAACACCAATTAGCGGATGGAAATGTATACTGATTAATCCTTTTGTGGACATTACCTCAGTAATCGACCACTTGAGAGCAATCCTAAATCAATAGGGGGTTAAAAGTGAACTACCCCAACTAATTGCAAGCAATATAGTTGGGGCTTCTAACTTCATTGGGGATTGCGTCTAAGAGGCAAGAAATCTTACCCCCTAATGGTTGATTCAATAATACAAATCTCTTCAGTCGTAGAAACAATCCGAGCTAATTCCAAACCTGCTTGTTCTAGGATGGCTTTAAATTCTGCCTCTGTACGTTCTTTTCCCCCTGGACAGACTACGAACATATTGAGATCTGACATTTTCGCTAATGAAGACGTATCATTCTCTAAAATAACTTTTTCCATAATTAAAATTTTGCCGTGAGCAGGCATGGCTTGACGACAGTTTTTTAGGATAGAGATTGCCTGATCATCATCCCAATTGTGAATGATATATTTGAGTAAATATGCGTCTCCACCAGGAGGCACAGACTCAAAAAAGCTACCACGAACTACTTCACACCGCTCTACAATCCCATGTTCTTTGAGTGTCGGTAAACAATGATCGATCACATAGGGTTCATCGAAAAGAATGCCGTGGCTATGAGTATATCGTTGCAACAGAATTCCAATCATCTTTCCATAGCCGCCTCCTACGTCCACAAGGGTTTGAAAACTTGAAAAATCATACGCTTCCATCATCGCTGCTACCTCCAATTCGGAAGAGGTATTCATAGACTGTTCAAAGATTTCGGCAGCAGTAGGATTTTGTTGATAATACTCAAACAAATTCATCCCAAAACGTTCTTCAAAGGCAGATTTTCCTGTTTTGACGCTATGGAGTAGCCCTCCCCATGTCTGATAAAATTCAGGTTCTCCCCACATAATCACCATGTTCCTTATTGAATGGGAAGCGTCGCTACATAAGCATTCCGCCAAGGGTGTCAAAGTGTATTGTTGGGATTCCGTTGCTGTGAAAATTCCCACACTTGCCAATGCCCTCATGACTCGGTGGAGAGATTGAGGATCGCTTTGAGTAGCTGAAGCCAGTTCAGTACAGGATAGGGGGCCATTCTTAAGACGATCGGCAATTCCCAATTTTGCGGCTACATATATACACTGAGATAGCCAGTATCCCTTGACCATCTGGAGTAATTCAATATGGAGAGGAAATTGAGGTATAACCATAAGTTATAGTGTTGAGAGAGTGAATTCTCATTCTCGCATAATAGGGTATTTATATCTATGGGCTATATGGGTATTTTTTTAGAATTTAACCCAAGTTGCTCCCTATAGATTGAAATCGTGGCTCATGATGCACTGAGAAGCGGTTTCTAACCGCTTTGGTTATAGGTAGCAACTTGGGTAATTTATAGGTGGGAACTTCTCCCGATATTTCTATTAAATAGAGGTTCAGCAAGCAACGAATCACACTTTTTCAACCCATCAAACTCATGTTAGTCTTAATTTATGAACATAACGCTCCCAAAACAGTACGACTTCCTTTCTCGCTTCTTTAGACTTGCTTTCATCAATGTCCTTTCCAATATCACCGAGCCTCTAGTTGGGACAATCAGCATAGCTTTCTTGGGTCATTTCACTCAAATCGAGGATCTAGCAGGGGTTACTCTGTCTACAACCCTGTTTAACTGCATATATTTCATTGTCAACTTTTTACGCATGGGAACCACTGGAGTGACGGCACAAGCGGTGGGACGGGATGACACTGAACAGATGTTACTGGTGGGACTGCGAAATGGTTTAATTGGATTGGGTATAGCCGGACTCATTCTCTTGTTGCAATATCCTTTGCAACAGTTGTGGTTTGGCATAATCAGTGCGACTCCAGAGGTGAAGGCATCAGGGATTGACTATTTCAACGCCCGCATTTGGGGATCACCTGCGGTGGTGATGAATTTTGTTCTGATTGGATGGTTTCTTGGACGGGAAAAGAGTAGCTGTGTGTTGCTGATGTCGGTGGTGGGCAATGGAGCTAATATTTTATTCGATTACCTGTTTATTGTCCGATGGGATTTGGCTAGCAAGGGGGCGGGACTCTCTCAAGCGATTAGCCCCTATCTCATGTTAGTGGTCGGCATCATTTTGGCGAGTTTTCAAATAAACTGGAAGGAAGCTCTAAGTGTAGCCAGAAAAGTTTGGGATGTCAGCGCATTTAAAGCAGCTTTTACCCTTAATGGCAATATCTTCATTAGGTCTGTGGCTACTATGTTAGTCGCAACCATTTTTACGGTTCTAGGTTCTGGAATGGGGACAACTATCCTGGCAGAAAATGCCTTACTCTTACAAGTAGTATTGCTTGGCATCTACTGTTTTGAAGCGATAGGATTTGCGACTGAGACTTTGAGCGGAAACTTTAAAGGACAACAAGCGAACGAGCAGTTATTCCCGCTATTACAGGTAGCGGTAGGAAGGAGTCTAGAGGTAGGAATAATTTGCGCCCTTGGGTGTTTCCTGTTTCCCCAGAATGTCTTTGGGCTATTAACTAATTATGGTGAAGTGACTTCGCTTCTGACCAGTTATGTTCCTTGGCTATTCCCCGTGCTGGGATTTAGTTCCGTTTATCTGATACTAGATGGATACTTTGCTGGTTTAGCTTTAGGGCAAGTCTTACGCAATGCTTCTTTGATCTCAGTCATCTTTGGATTTGTGCCTCTAGCTGTCGTTGCATGGTATTATCACAACAACCATATCTTATGGTTGGCTGTGTCAGTGTGGACAGCAACAAGAATGGTGATGCTTGCAGTGCAGGTGCCTGAGACATTAAAGGATCTGAGTCCCCAAAAATACCTGTCTCTCCAAGTGCGATCGTAAACCTTGTGGAGCGTGGTTTCAACCCGCGTAATATAATAACCAGTATTGAGAATCCACGCAGTTTCAACCCGTGGATAACTCAAGCCGAAGGCATCCCCATGATTAAATATGAGAAAATATGTCTACTCTTAAACTACCTGACGGTCCTCAAACTCACCCTTTGATACAGACGTTCCAATGGCTGACTAACCCCTTAGAATACATGGAAGCTTGTGCTCAACGCTATGGTGATATCTTCACTCTCAGAATTGGTCCATCTTTTAAGCCACAAGTATTTATCAGTAACCCTCTGGCTATTCAGGAGATTTTTACCACAGATCCAAAACAGTTGGACTCTGGTGCATCAGCAGGTTTTAGCTCTGCTTTCTTTGGGCGACAATCAATGTTAGCGTTGGAAGGCAAGCCTCACCAGCGACAACGAAAGTTGTTGACACCGCCCTTTCATGGAGAAAGAATGTTCGCTTATGGTGAGATCGTCCGCGATATTACCAAGCAACTAGTGAGTCAGTGGCCAGTTGGGGAACCTTTTTCTATCCTGCCTTCGATGCAAGCAATCTCCTTCCAAGTTATTTCAAAAGCTGTCTTTAGTCTAGAGGAAGGGGCACGTTACGAAAAGCTCAAAGAACTTTTCATTGCAATTCTCAATCCCAAGAGACCTTTATTGAGAGTTGTTATGCTTCTTTTCCCATCACTCCGAGGAGCTTTAGGCCCGTGGAGTCATTGGAAAAAGTTCATGCGCCAAATACAGGAAATAGACGAACTCATCTACGCGGAGATTCGGGAACGCAAAGAGCAACCCAACGATCCATCTCGCAGTGATATTCTCTCTTTGATGATATCGGCTCGCGATGAGGAGGGGCAGGCGATGACAGATACAGAATTACGCGATCAGTTAATCACGCTATTGGTAGCGGGTTACGAAGCCCCTACAGTAGCCTTACACTGGGCATTATATTGGATTCACCATCTGCCAGAAGTCCAGGAAAAATTACGACAAGAAGTCGATAGCTTGGGTGAAAACCCAGATCCGAATACTATTTCTCATTTACCTTATTTAAGTGCTGTCTGTTTTGAAACACTGCGCCTTTACCCACCGGCAATCTTGATATTTACTCGAGTAGTGAAATCACCGCTAGTTATTGGGGGCTATCAGTTTGAGCCTGGTACTCTTCTGCTTCCCTGTGTTTATCTAACCCATCATCGCCAAGATTTATATCCCAATCCTCATCAGTTTAAACCAGAGCGTTTTCTGGAACGTCAATTTGCTCCTTATGAGTATTTGCCATTTGGTGGCGGTAACCGTCGCTGTATTGGTATGGCATTTTACTTATTTGAAATGAAACTGATTTTGGCAACAGTTTTGTCGCGCCTTCAGATGGAATTAGTCGATCGCAAACCGGTCCAGCCAGTAATTAGAGGACTTCTATTAGGACCAGAAGTAGGCCCTGGGGATGTGCGGATGGTGGTGACGGGGAGACGGTATCAAAATCAGCGTGTTTCGGAGACTAAAGCTTAAAACTAATGAATAATATAGATAATATGGTATTATATTAGCAATCGTAAATTACCAAACTGCGCGTATTCTAAAACATTGCGTTGCAGTGCCAAATCTAGACCCCATGAGGTAACTTCCGATAAATTAGCCAAACTATTAACTTAAGACGATGATCTACTCGAAAAATATTCTGCAAACAATCAAAACCTCTGACTCTGTTTTACAAGCCAGTCTGGATAAAGGTTGGCTAGAGTTCAAAGAAAGCAATGATTTTTTTATCAGCAAGGAGTTATATCAACAAATGGATTGGTGGTACACAAGTAAATACTACGGTGTTATTCCTAATCCTGGTCATTGGTATAGCTGCCAACAGGCTGCCAAATATTTCGTGATGGAAGTAGGGAAATTAGGAATTTATTTTGACAATGTATTTCCTGGAGATTTCTCTAAATCAATAGAGGAGGTTCGAGATGATGGTTTAGATGTGAGAAGATTTCAATTAACAGCTTTTCATCAAAATGCTCCAATTTGTGTTTTTCAGTTGGATTTTATCCACGATCACGCAAATTTTTATTTTATTTATCCGCCACAATTGTCAATTTTGGAATTGGATGCAATTGAAAATTAATAACTGCTACAGACTTGAATATAACTCAAAAAATATTACTTGAATTAGAGCTATATTCAGATCTCCTTGGTTGGTTACAACTCAGATCTTGCCTCAATGTCCTTGGGCAGTGAAAAGCGGATCTTCCGTACTTAGTGTGCCAAATTGTTATAAAATATAGCGCTACCCACTGGTGTATTTACAAATACTCTCATTGAATCTACCTCAATCTGAGTACCCCCTATTAAAACTGTAACCATGCCAGCACGTATTGCTATAATAGAATAAGTTATTGCAGGACAAGGAATTCACCTCTTGTTTTAGCTAATTTCAGGTGTTTTCTACTTCAATTCAGACAGAGATTGTCTTGTAAATACTTGGACTAATAGTCTGGCACACTAAGTACAGAAGACCCAATATTAATAGGAGTATTAACAATGGATAACCGCGATTACACCTTAATTATTGATAAAAGTGGCAGCATGTCATCGCCAGACCAACCTGGCGGGAAAAGTCGCTGGGCAATTGCAGAGGAATCTACCTTAGCCCTGGCGAGAAAATGCGAACAGCTTGACCCTGATGGCATTACTGTTTACCTATTTTCCAGTCGCTTCAGACGGTACAATAACGTAACTTCAGATAAAGTGGCCCAAATCTTTCAAGAAAATGACCCAATGGGTCGTACCGATCTTGCCAGTGTATTAAAAGATGCCATAGATAACTATATTCAGCGTAAGGGAGCAGGAGAGGCGAAACCAGACGGAGAAACGATTTTAGTAATTACCGATGGGGAACCAGACGATCGCAAAGCTGTAATGAAGGTAATTATTGAAGCATCCCGACAGCTAGAGAGGGATGAAGAATTGGGGATTTCTCTGATTCAAGTAGGTAATGATGCCACCGCGACTAGGTTTCTCAAAGCCCTAGATGATGAACTAGAAGGAGCTGGCGCTAAATTTGATATCGTTGATACGATTACCCTGGATGATATGGCAGATATGAGCCTATCAGAAGTTTTGCTCAATGCCATTCATGATTAATAATAGGGAGTGAGGAGTGGGGAGTGGGGAGTGGGGAAGAGAGTTTTGAATTTTGAGTTTTGAGTTTTAATTCAAAACTCAAAACTGAGAACTATTCCGGGGAGTGGAGAAGAAACCAATAACTGATCCGCTGCTACATCGGCTATTACCCGATCAACCTTCCCACGCACCAATAACTGATCCGCTGCTAGATCCGCTACCACGCCCCACTATTAATTACACAGGAAACAAAAAAAATGAAAGACAGAGACTATACATTAATACTTGACAAAAGTGGCAGTATGTCCACTCCAGATCAAGCTGGTGGTAGAAGTCGCTGGGAAGCTGCTGAAGAATCAACTCTAGCACTAGCCAGGAAATGCGAACAATTTGACCCCGACGGCATTACTGTTTACCTATTTTCCAGCCGCTGCAAACGTTACGAAAATGTGACATCTGCCACGGTTGCCCAAATTTTCCAAGAAAACGATCCAGCAGGTACTACTAATTTAGCTGGTGTATTGAAGGATGCCACCGATCAATACTTTCAGCGCAAAGCCGCAGGGCAAACTAAACCCAATGGCGAAACTATTTTAGTTATAACTGATGGGGAACCAGACGATCGCAAAGCCGTAATGAGGGTAATTATTGAAACATCCCAGCAAATGGAAAGGGATGAAGAATTAGCTATTTCTATGATTCAAGTGGGTAGTGATGCTGGGGCTACTCGCTTTCTCAAAGCTTTAGATGATGAACTCCAAGGGGTTGGTGCGAAATTTGATATTGTTGACACAGTTACTCTAGATGATATGGCAGATATGAGCCTGTCAGAAGTATTGCTCAACGCTATCGGTGATTAGGGAATAGCGAGTGTAAACCTCGACTCTAAGTCCCCCTTGAAAAGGGGGATTTAGGGGGATCAAAATTGATTGCTAAACAGTCTTTAAATAAATTCTGAAATAACTTGCTTGAGATTATCTCTAAAAGCAGAATCTCTTGTTTGATAAGCCTCTCTACTTTTGATAATTCTTAAATTCCGTTTCTCTGGCATTTCACTAATCATTATATTCATTTGATCGACAAAAGAATCTTCATCAAAATCTACCAAGTCAGTCAAACAATTTTTACCTTTGACATGACAATCAACCAAAAATCCATTGTCAGAATTAACAAGTTCATTCATGGGTGGTGCATTATTAGTGAGAACAACAACTGCACAACTCATCGCCTCATTGATGCAGTGACCAAAACCCTCAGCTTGGGATGGATAGGCATGAAAGAGACACTTGTTTTGCAGCACTTTTAGTTCATAATCATCAATATATTCACTCATCACTGAAATATTATTTGCTTTAGATTTATAACCTGACATAATTCTGTGAGTTACCACATTAAGCCGAGGCCATTCTGGATGTTTTTCCCATAGATGTAGGAGCCTTTTTGTTCCCTTAAAATGGCTTCCTCCCGCAACATGTAATACTTGAAATTCTTTTTCTTGATATTCTTCAATATTTCTACTTAGTGAGGTAAAACCAATATAGCGGGTTCTAAAACCTAAGCCATTATAGATATCTACAGCCTGGTGAGTTTTACATAGTACAGCGTTAATATTTCCAGAAAATAATCTCCATGCCGGATGAAACCATTCAGGGTTAGGAATTAATAAATTTACTTTACTCTCTCCCAATAAATCAGGGACAATTCTTTCTAGGAAAATATTAATTTCATTGTTTTTATTAAAAACAAACCTATCTATCAATATCGCTTTTGAGAATTCATATATCTTTCGGGTATAAGAAGATTTAATTTTTTCACTAATCTCTAAAAACCGCGTTTCAATATTAAAACAAGCCAACTCTTCTTTTAAGATATCAACATCTTTTGAAAGTCCTTTATTATTCTGAAAGCCGATAATGTTAATTCTTTTCAAGGTAAAATAACTCCCAAAATACAAATAAAGATCTCTACAGAATAATTCTGCTTACTCCACAAGATTCTTCCTGTACCGATGTGCTAACAGAATGATTTATCTAGAGTTCCCAATTTATTAACCTTTTAATGCACCAAAGCGAATCTATATGCTGAAATCGTTTGCTGTAAACACTTTTCCCAACTGAATTTAGCTGCTTGCTCAATTGACTTGGTTGAGAGGCTATTCCGTAAAGAATCATTTTGATAAATTTCCCAAATACTGTGACATAAACTATCTTCATCCAGTGGTGCAACCCTTATGCCCGCATTACCAACGACTTCCGGTAGTGAAGAAGTATTAGAGGTAATTACAGGTGTACCGCATTGCATGGCTTCTAAGGGAGGTAAACCAAATCCTTCGTAAAGAGAAGGATAGACAAAAACTAAAGATCCACTGTATAGTGGAGCTAAATCTTCATCAGGTACATAGCCAGTAAAAATTATTCGCTCTCTTAGTCGAGGATCGAGATTACTAATTTCACTGTAAATATTATTATCTAACCATCCTTTTCTCCCTACAAGAACAAGATGTAAATCTTCAATTTTCTCTTGTTCAACTAACTTGAGAAAACAACAAATTAAATGAGGAACATTTTTACGAATTTCTAGAGTAGACAAGCTGAGTATATAGGGAACAGAGGGAATAGTATATTTTTCTTTTATACGATTAATTATATTTTGATCTAAACATGGATAGAAAGAATCAGAGGCAGCAAGATGAGTTACAAATATTTTCTGAGGTTCGAGATCCGGTCGATAATTACATAAATCTCTTTTTGTGGATTCGGAATTACATATAATCCAGGTGTCTGAATCTAAACTATTAATAATTTCGCGGAACTTATCGCGAACCTCTTTAATAAAAAATTGTGGATATAAGATCGGAATTAAGTCGTGAATAGTGATGAATTTCTTCAGACTTAAACTTTTCAACTCCAATGGAATAGCATGGTATAAAGAATGATAAATATCCCGATCTTTTAAATCATTTAATTCCAGTAGACTATTGGTTGGTTTGACTAAGGTAACTAACGTCTCTTTTAGTCTCTTACTCCTAGTAAACCCAAGTTGATGAATCCTGTCAATCAATTCTTCTATAAACTGGTAAGATTTTTGTATATTTTTCCAACTTCCTACCAGCCTATTATGGAGAATAAATGGGCATCTAGACAAATCTGGATTGGCTTCTAGGAATCTCTTAGTCCAAATAAGTAATTCCAGAGATTCACCAGAGCAAAAAGATAAATTACAATCTGGTGCATCTATTAAAACACGACTTAACTCGTAGGAAAATCTAAATATTCCAGCTTTCTGACCAAACCTGTAACCCGATCCCAACGTGGAAATATCTAAAGCAATATTGATGGGCAATTCTGAAGTTGATAAACTATTGTCTCTGCTACTAACTGAGTTCAATTTCATTAGATTTAGAATCGGTTGAAGGAGAATATGTTATTTTTGTTAGAGGCAAAGGGTACTAGTTAAGTCTTGAGATATTTGTTAATAGCCTGGTAATGTCCGTATTCAATGGCGTGCCGCCACAAACGCTTATATATGTGGAAATATTTTTCAGGATTTTTCTGCTCAATAAATAGCTGGATTTTGCTTAATTCAATAATCAATAAATTTTTGAGTTTATGACGGAGGTTAATCAAGCTGCTTGCTTTTCTTTGTTCCCAAGCGGTAGATGAATGAAAATACTGACGACAGTAATCCTGATTACCATCAATACGATAGCGAATTTCATCTTCACCGTACTCGATTAAACTTGGGATCAGGTATTTAAGATTGAAATTATTGTAATGAGAGACTTTCGCTTCTGAAGCACAACCCATGCGATAGCCTAAATAATGTAAATGTGCGCCTAAGACAGGTTCTGAAAAGTGCCCATACGAACTATCAAACCCTCCCGCATCTAGGAAAACACTACGCTTGATTCCAAAACCACGAACTGTTATTTTATTCCACGCATCTGACTTAGACCTTTTGACAAAATCTTCATCAAATATTCGTTGTTCCATCTGAGCCAAAAGATTCTGATTGATGCCATCGCTGCTACAGCAAGCAACATCAACCTCATTCTCATCAAAATATTGGGTAATATGAGTTAAGCAATCTGCTTTTGGCAAGCAATGTGCCTCTGTAATAAATAATAAATCTCCTAATGCCTTCTCTGCAGCAAAATTGGTTAGTGAGGGAATGTTTTCTCCCGGTTTTCGCAGCAAAGAGTCTTGATGTTTTAAATAGGACTGAATTTCCGCTTCCAATGATGGCTCAGATCCATCGGAAACAACTATAATTTCAAAATTATTTTGGGGATAGGTTTGTTTTTCGCGCCAGTTTTTAATTGCTTCAACAGCTATTCCTCGATGATCGGGCAGAGGAATAATTACGGAAATAGATATCTGTGCCTTCATAAAAAATTTAGCAATGCCAGGGGCATTTTTAGTAACAGATCGATAACATGCCTTAACACTGCACCCTAGACTAGCTGAAGCGCAGTTTAGCATCTTGAGAGCCATAACCCTTGGCTATCTATACAAAAATTTACACGATCGCTGAGGTTCCCAGTACCACAAAGCAGCTCTGAACCCATAAATTACCGTTCTCAAAAAATTGACCTCCCCATTTTGAGAATAACCATTTAGCATAGAGAGGTGACTCAATCTTATGATCCCTTACACTCCTTAAGGGAGGGTCACTGGTTTAAGCTAATTTGCGGAGCCAGTTTCCAACACCTCCCTGCTGTTCGGAACCTCACCTTGGCTTACACCCTTGCTGGTGCTGACTGTATTGATGTGGCAGCAGATCCAGCAGTGGTGGAAGCAGCAAGAGAGGCGCTAAATGTTGCTGCAAATCTAAAAGAAGCAGCCCAAACCCAAGGATTTCAATTCAGTCATCGTCCCTGGTTGATGGTAAGCATCAACGACGGTGAAGATCCACATTTTCGCAAAGCCGAATTTGACCCGGACTTTTGTCCGGCAGATTGTCCTCGCCCATGCGAAAAAATTTGCCCAGCTCAAGCTATTGTTTTTTACAATACCACAGGAGGGGAAC
>NZ_JAMZMM010000601.1 GCF_024178385.1 Limnofasciculus baicalensis BBK-W-15
TAGATAATGAGGTGGATGTAGAACCAATTTATTTATTAAAAATGATTTGTCCCAGCACCAGTCACATTCACGCTACGCGAGTACCGCCAACGGTAACCTCAGCACGAGAAGCAATTACTTGGGTGAATTGGGATACTGATCCCGAAGAGTTTGCGGTGGAAACATGATCAAAACTCAAATCCTAGAAGCAATCAAGCAGATGCCAAATGTGGAAAGGTTGGAGATTATTGAGTTTGCTTTGCAACTCCTCCGTGATAATCTAATGTAGAACAGGCATCCTGCCTGTTAATGGCAGGCAAGATGCCTGCCCTACAACTCGGTATAATATTTTTTTTTAAGCAAAGGGGATTTTGGTACTCCTCTGTTAGGGGTGGGTAGTTTACCTCATCGCTACAATTGTTGCAAGTAGCTCAACAAATCAGCCATTTCCTGGGGATGAGGTTGAAACTTTGGCATGGGAGGTGTCTCACCACTAGTCACCTGCTCAATTAACCCAATCTTCGACTTTCGCTGAGAAACATGTTGCAAACTTGGTCCCACCAATCCTGCTGCTTCCACTCCATGACACCCAGCACAGTTAATCTCAAAAATAGCATGACCTCGCGCTGAATCCCCATTCAAGGACAAAATACTTTGAAAATAAGGATCGGAAACCCGCATGACATGGAAACTGACGACGATTGCGCCAATTACCAGCACTAGCGCTACGGCTACGATGGCAATCCTCCGAATTAGGATTTCAGGTTGGGCAAGCTGATTCTCCAAGAGATCTCCTGACAGGTTGAGAATTTGTGAAGTGTTTTTAGTTAATTAAGATCGCACTGAGACACAGATGGAGTTACTCAAGAGAGTAATATTGTAACAGGTTGTCTAGAAATATGTCGATTCATAAACATAGCTTAAAATTGTTTGCTTAAATTAGCAAGTTAAATCTGCCCATTCCCTTGGGCTTTAAGAAATCGCAATCCTCTAAAGAGGTTGATCTCTGTCGTCTATAGCACTTTGGTCATCCAGCTAGTAGGATGAGAAACAGGTAAAACAAAACTTAGTCTTAGGAGAACTACCGTGGTTGAACCCCTGCTATCAGGAATCGTACTTGGCTTAATTGCCGTCACCCTCTCTGGGTTATTTTTCGCCGCCTACATGCAGTACAAGCGTGGCGATCAACTCGGTATCAAATAAAGGGGCTAGGGGCTAGGGGGAAGAGAGTTTTGAGTTTTGAGTTTTGAGTTAAAATGCTCCTACTCCCCACTCCCTACTCCCCACTCCCTACTCCCTTCTCCCCACTCCTCACTCCCTACTCCCTACTCCCTACTCCCCACTCCCCTAATTCCCGACGATAGAAGGTTACAGCAGTATTACCGTAGACTTTCTGACGGGATATTTCCAAAGTGGGAATCGCGATGCCTCTGGCTGGCGTTGCCATCCCACTCCAGTAATGAGTACTATGTTCTACAGCAAGTTCACCTTCATCAGCAAGAAGCTGATACTTTGCGATCGCATCTAACACGGGTTGATATAAGTCGCTAGCATAAGGCGGATCGAAATAAATCCGGTCAAACTTTTCACCAGCAAGGCTTTTCAACCGCACCACCACATCTCCTCGCAATACCTGAAACTCTTGCCCCGGTTGCGCTACCATTTCCCAGTTCTGTTGAACGACCGAGCATGATTTGCTCCATTTGTCAATCCCTACTACTAAAGAAGCCCCACGGCAGAGTGCTTCTGCACCCATGGACCCCGCACCTGTGCAGAGATCTAGCCAGCGACAATTTGCGATCGCACCTTGCCAAATATTAAATACCGCCTCTCGCACCCGTGCAGGTGTAGGGCGAATAGTTTGTCCGGGGATAGTTTTTAACTGGCGATTACCGTAAATTCTCATTATTATTAAATCGCGCCATTATCCTGAGATTCATAGAATAGCGATTCTCTACTAGCTGGTACTCGCCAATCTTGATTTTGACCGCCAATTACTAATCTTTCGATATTGACATATTCCTTAGACAACTGTTTGAGGGCATTAATCAAAACATCAATTGCGATTGCATCAGAGGTTCCCAAATCAAACCAGCAGCGTCCCCAACTCCCTTCATACTCAAATTCACTTTTATTGTGCATCAGCGCCATCAAAGTAGTATCTTCTTGTGAATCCTCATACTCCATATCGCTGATTTGAACACCCACCTCCTGTACCTGAAGATTTTCCGCATTAAACCCTCCCAATTTCCCCAGGTAAAACCAAGAGTTGAAGACTTCTTCAACGTATTCCCTTTCCATTGACGAAGGAACAGTACTAAACTCTAACCAAATCCACACATCAAAAGGGTTATACTCGCGGAACAGTACTTGCATAATCGTTAACGGTTCTACAGACCTCGAC
>NZ_JAMZMM010000602.1 GCF_024178385.1 Limnofasciculus baicalensis BBK-W-15
GAGTAGGGAGTGGGGAGTGGGGAATGACTAATAACTAATAACAAACAACCAACAACTAACAACAAACAACCAACAACAAACTTATGACAGATTCTCTATTTGAACAATTAAAACATCCAAATCCTCACATGCGCGATCGCGCTATGTTGGAAATTGCCGACTCCCGGGATGAAAACACTATCCCCACGCTGATGAGTATTTTGGATGATGAAAATACAACCTATCGTAGGGCAGCAGTTAAGGCGTTAGGTTTGATGGGCTTCGATCCTGTGCCACCCTTAGTGGAATCTATGCTCAATAGCGATAATGTTACAGTTAGGGGCAGTTGTGCGAAGGCGCTGGCACAAATCGCCATCAACTATCCAGAAGATCCCTTTCCGGAAGCAGGGTTACAGGGATTAAAAGCAGCGATTAATGATGCTAATCCCGTGGTGCATATTGCAGCGGTAATGGCGTTGGGTGAAATCGGCTCTCCGGCTTTTGATATTTTGCTCGAAGCCCTGGAAACTACAGATAATATTGCAGTGCAGGTTACGATCGCAAATACTCTTGCTTCTTTGGGAGACGATCGCGCTTTAGAGGTATTGACAAAATTAACTAATGATGATTCTGTCGATACTTATGTGCGAGAGACGGCAGTAAGTGCTTTATCTCGTTTAGATTTAGTGAGCAATTACCAAAGAAAGGAGTAGGGAGTGGGGAGTGGGGAGTGGGGAGTGGGGAAAGAGTTTTAACTCATTCCCCTTTTGACTTTTGACTTTTGACTCTATTCCCAGTCATCCTCTCCTGACTTCCTTTCTATCTGAGAAATCGCTAACTTAATCACTGTTTGTACTCCCCCTTCAGATTCCTGATTTAATGCAGTATTTAGGGGTTGTAGTGCGATGGAATCTCCTATTTTCATCAAGGCTAAGGCTGCTGATTTTCGGCTTTCCCAATCGGTGTGATGTAATAGCTCAATTAGATGGGGAATTGCTGGTTTATAGGTTAAATTACCCAATACTGCTGCTGCTTCGCATCGCACGTTTGCCGATGAATCAGTCAGGGCATTAACTAAAACATTAAATGCTTTCTCTTCAGGGTTTTCTTGGGCAATTTTTGCGATCGCACCTACCACAGCCGCACGCACTTCAGGTGAATCTGAGCCTATTTCTTGATATAGATAATCTTTTGCCTCTGCACCAATAAATGCTAATGCCCAGGCTGCATGACCTTTGGTACTTTCTGGATAATCTGGTGATGCTAAGATTTCCAGTAATGGGGGTACGGATGCCTCGCCCATCCTCGCCAGCGCTCCTATTGAGGAGCCTTTGACGACTGTATCTTCATCATGTAAAAGGGAATAGACTAGATTTGGTACGGCAATGGGATCGCCAATCAGAGTCAGGGTTTTGGCAGCAGCCCGCCGCACTACTACGTTGGTATGATTTGCCAAAGCATCTAGCAAGAAAGGGGTAGCGGGTTTCCCGATTTCTCCTAGTCTTTGGGCAAAACCCAACCTCACCATTCCCCGCGTATCGCCTAGGCTTTCAACCATCAGTTTGAGAAGCTGTTGATTATTGCTATCGAAGGTATCTAGCGATATTTGTTCTTTAACTGCTTCAAGTAGGGCATCTGTCTCTGATTGGGATAGCTGAATGGGAGTACTCTCGGATTGAGTTTCGGATTGGAGCATATTACAGAAATAAGGTTGAATATTGAATTGATTTTTGTTTGTAGTAAGCGCTTCAGCGCTGAAGCACTTACTACGAACAAAATCAACCTATCAAGATTAATGCGATAAAATACTAGTTACTTGCACTCAGAGTACTTTGCTGTTCCCGAAGTTGGTGAAGTGCAGCGTCAATTCTAGCAAGCTCAGGCTCCAGTTGCGCCATTACTTTGGCTTTGGGCAGTTTAGCCTTTTGTGCCGTTGTCATGGTTTCATTAACCAGACGTTCCCGATATTGCTCGAATTCGCCAATTAGCTCTGCTAGCTCTTCATGGCTTAACTGTTCAGTTGTTGTAACTTCTGCGGTTGTTGACATCTGTTGTTTCCTAAACATCTATTCATCTATTATTTATTTTCTGCGATCGCTTGTCATTTGTCATGGTCTGTGAAATTATTACATTTTGTTACTTTGTTTCTGGTAATTGAGACAGAGAGGGCACTTAACCCATTGGTGTTTGGGTTTTCATTCCTGGCGATGTTTCTGTTATGTAGTGACATCTCCTACACCAACCTGAGTACAGGTATGGTGTAGGCTTCCAAACCAATCCGGCTATTGCTTAGGAGGCGTTTGGCTTTAAGAACGCGATGCCCCAGCGCTCTATTTTTTATATTTATCGCCGCTTAACTACATCCTGAAGAACTTGAGAGTATATCTCGGCATACCAGGTCTGG
>NZ_JAMZMM010000143.1:0-831 GCF_024178385.1 Limnofasciculus baicalensis BBK-W-15
GATCGCAGTTTCTCTGTTATCAGCCTTTTCGCCTTTGATTCTATCACTGTAAGCAATGCCCAGATTATATTGAGTCATTGCCCAGTCTACGGGAAATGCTTCTTTGGTAAAAACAGTCACTGCTATTTCATAACCAACTATGGCAATTTCCAAATTATCCGCCCGGTTACCATGGGGGAATTGCTTTATCAGATTACTGAAATTTACGATAATTCCTGTAATGCCTTGTGCTGTTGCTGATTCTTCTTGGGGGAGAGTTGCCCTTGCCCAATTTTCCAATACCTCAGCAAAACCCAGATTGAGTTTATCTTCATTTGCTCTAAGTAGAGGGTAGACGACTTCCGGATTACCGTCGCTGTCTGAAGTCGCTTTTAATACTTCCCTCAAAAAATTAAAATATCCTTCTGAAGTAGTAGGGGTTGAGGAAATACCTATCGCTTCAGCAAGTTGGGCTGCGAAATTCCGTAACCATTTAAACAGCATAATTATTCTCCCCCCTCTCTGCCAAAAATTCTGCTACTTCTATCATTTTCTCAATTAACCCACCATCCACCAAGTCTGAGTTAGCGTTTAATATCGCGGATTCTTCTCCATTAGGGCAATTAAGGAGAGTTTGGATTAATTCTAAATAAGCTTCTGGGCGGGTTTCAGCCATGGGGGGGATTGGCGGTAGTGTTTGTCATTATTTTGATTATATGCCCATATTCCTGACTTCTCCAAGGAATCCGGAATCTTCCGATTAATTAAGATAACCACAACTGCCAGTAACCGCCAGTTAACCGCCAATGGTTAAAACCACTGGCTAATAGCTAAAGTCCTCTAAAATAGGAC
>NZ_JAMZMM010000143.1:931-14448 GCF_024178385.1 Limnofasciculus baicalensis BBK-W-15
CAGTCAGTTTCAACTGACTTAAGCTATGAGACAGAGAATTTATTCTCTGTCGGATGCCAGTAACCGCCAATGGTTAAAACCACTGGCTAATAGCTAAAGTCCTCTAAAATAGGACTAAAATCATCGAAAAAATCAGCTTATCAGTCAGTTTCAACTGACTTAAGCTATGAGACAGAGAATTTATTCTCTGTCGGATTGTTGCGAGTAATCCCAAATCTCAGGCATTCTCTACTTTCAGTATATGCCGACTTTAAGTTTACTAGAGTGCGATCGCGCCCTGCAACTATTAAAGGTACTTAAGGCTATTCGCGATTGGCATCCCGAAAATGTAGAAATTCTGTAGGGTGCGTTATCAAGTAACGCACCCTACTCTTATTCTCTCCCGCGAGCAGGGCGAAATAAATGAGAATGTTCCGGATGATAAAGACGGGAACGTGCTATTTTATTGCTAATTCCTTCACCACTATCCCCATCATTATTTACTAATCCCTCTGACAAGGACAACCGCGCCCCCAATGCTGGACTAATTATATATAATGTAGTACGAATCAATTTTTCTGCTTGGGTAAGCGCGGCTATTTCAGAAAGAGGAACCAACCATATTTTTTCATCCTCCCAACCAACCCGAAAACAGACAGCTACAGGAGTATCTCCTGGATAATGTTCTAATAATTTATCCTGCGCTTCTTTAATGTGACTAGCACTTAAATATAGACACAAACTAGCTTTATGTGCTGCCAGAGAAGCCAATTCTTCCGACTCTGGTACAGCCGAAGCACGACCACTAATCCGAGTTAAAATAATAGTTTGCACTAATCCCGGCACAGTTAGCTCAACTCCCAGTTTAGCAGCCGCCGCTTGGTAAGCACTAATACCAGGAATAATTTCAAAAGGAATCCCCGCCTCAGCCAAGATTTCCATTTGCTCGTGAATAGCGCTATAGAGACTCAAATCCCCCGAATGAAGACGTACCACTGATTTTTGCGATCGCACTCGTTCCATCATCAGTGGTAAAATCTCTTCGAGGGTTTTATTCCCTGTCCGAATAATTTCCGCATCCCGACGGGCTTCCTGCAAAATCTGGAGCGGTACTAGGGAATCAGCAAATACAATAACATCTGCCCGTTGTAAAATTTTAACAGCCTTAACCGTCAATAAATCGGGATCTCCAGGTCCGGCACCAATCATGTACACAGCAGGTGCGAGGGGAGAAAGGGCATTTGCCATTGAGGGAGAGTCCGCGACTTGAGATATACTCATAGATTAGATTGCCTAAGAAATAGCTATACAAGCTCAATACATCCAGAATTAATATTACTGGATATTTTCTCCCCTGACTGTACAGCATTATTGGCTCTATTTATCATTTTACAATTTACCTCTTCAACCTCCTCAGAAGTATCGCTCTCGTCAGGCTCATGATACCAAATCTCTTTGACAATCCAAAGAGGCCAAAACAGAGTAATCGCCATGGAAGCGAGAGGAAGTTTAGCATACTGTGGTGACTTCTGACTGGAGAGCAACTTATTGATATGCCTCAGAAATGCCATTGAGCAAGTTAAGCCAGAAAAGCCGTAAATAGTCCCGAAAAAGATCATTAATATTGTTGTCATCTGTTTACTATGATGTTATCTGTACTGAGATATCCGATTTCCTTCCAGTAGCGCTTCACTATCGATAACCTTCTCAGGAGAAGGTTATTCCCACTCTAAGTTAGTTTTATGTCAGTCGTGTATCAACGGTGTGGCTCTTCTATTGCAATATTCTGGTAAGTTTTGGGAATAGGGAATGGCAAATTTATCCCTACCTACCCTAATTCTTTTTCCCGCTTCCCAATCAGGGGAAGTAGCAAGTCGGCAGTTAGGTAAGGAGAAATATGGTTTCCTTTAATTAGATACAAGTGCTTTTCTGTTTAATCCTGAAAAAACAGAAAATAGACAGTTTTTCTCTATAACACAATGTAACATTCTGTTATAGTTTAATCCCGCTGATTTATAACGATTTTCCTTTGAGTGGAATAAAATCAGCAGAGAGAAGCAGAGAGGGAAAATGCGATTCGCTCTGATTGACAAGCGATGATTCCGCCTTTACTTCTAACTACCCTTTGTCATTGTTCCCAATTCTTCCGGATTAATCCCACAACTTAAGGAAGAAAGAAGTGGTAGATGCACCCTGGTTTAGCTCTAGAGTTTTCCCTCTAGGGCTTTTGTTATTTTTGAGTAATTATTCCGGATGAATCCCATTGCCAAAAAGTACAGGACTTAATAGACTACATTACATATAGTGGTAATGGCGTACCCTTCAAAGGATAACGCACCCTACAGATAGAGGCTTTGCGTAAGTCTTAAAGTAGAAATTTTAATTTTTGGAGAGGGTGCCATGGTGAGGATAACTCAAACTATTAGTCTATTATTGCCCATCTTGAGCTTGGTGGCAACTCTCACTTCAACGCCACTGGAAGCGCAACCGATTACAGCAGCAGCAGATGCTACGGGTACGGTTGTTACCCAAAATGGGAATCGCTTCGATATTCATGGCGGTAGCCTTTCGGGTGATAGTGCGAATTTGTTCCATAGTTTTGCACAATTTGGGCTTTCTGAAGGGCAAATTGCTAATTTTTTGTCCAATCCTCAGATTCAGAATATTCTGGGGCGGGTGGTTGGGGGAGATGCGTCTATTATTAATGGGTTGATTCAGGTAACAGGAGGTAATTCTAATTTATTTTTGCTGAATCCGGCGGGGATTATTTTTGGTGTGAATGCGCGGCTAAATGTTCCGGCAGATTTTGTGGCGACGACGGCGACGGGGATTGGGTTTGGTAATCATAATTGGTTTAATGGGTTTGGCTCGAATGATTATCGAAATTTAGTGGGAACACCAAATAGTTTTGCCTTTGATTTGTCGTCAGGGGGAAGTATTATTAATGCGGGAAGTTTGGCGGTTGGGCAAGGGCAGAATTTAATGTTATTGGGTGGGAGTGTTGTTAGTACCGGGGCATTAACAGCACCGGGAGGCAATATTATTATTTCTGCTGTACCAGGTGAACGTTTAGTGAGGGTTAGTCAACCGGGAAATTTGCTAAGTTTGGAGATTGAATTGCCCAGGGATAAGAATGGCTTGCCATTGCCAATTACACCTCTGGATTTGGCAGGTTTACTGACGGGAAATAGTGGGAATATGGAGACAGGATTGAGGGTTAATTCAGCGGGTGTGGTGCAACTAGCTGGTTCTGATTTCGGTGTAGGGGATGGGGATGTTGTTGCTAAAGATGTGACGGCTCAAACTGCTAGTTTATCTGCGGCTAATAATTTGATTTTAGTCGAGAGTCGGTTACAAACTACAGGAGATTTGAATTTATTGGCTGGGGATAGGGTGTTGGTGCGGGATAGTGTAGCTAATCCTTTTGTGGCTAACGCAGGGGGGGATTTATATGTTCAGGGGAATCAGGGTATTGATATTTTAGCTCTGAATCATCTTGCTCAAACGCCGTTTGTTAGTGGAGGGAATCTTAGTTTAGTTAGTGATGGGATTATTTCTAGAGATGCTCACTTTATCAGTGGCGGTAATATCTCGATTCTTAAATTATCTGGGGAACCGACTAATTTTGTTACTCTCTACGATCCTATTGATATTGTAGCTGGAGACTTTTCGGCTGCTGGTTATACTGGTCCTGCTTACAAGGTACAAGCTGGAGGAAGAATTACTTTTAGTGGAGATATTACTATCACAAGTCCAGATGCCAATTTTGCAGGTGCTACTCCTGGTACAGATGAGTTTCTCTTGGGTAATTTTCGGGCGTTAATCCTACGCGCAGGTGATGATATTACCATTACTGGCAAAACTCTTACAAGCAATATTACTGGTGATGCTGGTCCAATAATTTTACAAGCTGGTGGGAATATTTCTACTGGAAGGCTTGAGGCTCTATCTAACGGAAATACTCCCGGTAATGGGGGTAATATTAGTCTTGATGCAGGGGGAAATATCGCTGTTACTGATCTGATCCGTTCTTGGACAATCACCAATGATAGTGGTGATATTACTATTAAGGCTATCGGAGATATTTCTTTTTCCAATTGTGCTTCAGCTAGCGTTTGCCTAGAAAGCTTTGCTAATAATCAGTTTGGTTTAGCTGTGGGTGATAGTGGTGATGTTTCAATTATCAGCGAACAGGGAAATATTAATGCTAGTGGAGCTACTATAAATAGTGGAAGTGGTGGTGGTAATGGTAAGGCAGGGAATATTACCCTCCAAGCTAACAACGATATCATAATTAGTAACATTTGGGCGGAGTTAGTATCTTCCAATAGTGTAAATAGTGGGACGATTAGTCTCACCAGTAAAACAGGAATAATCGATACACGTACTGGTTTTATCGATATTAATTCTTCTGTCGCCAAGAGTGGCAGTGTTATTCTTAATGCTCCTAGCGGTATTTATACAGGGAATATTCAAGCAACAGGTTTACTAGGTGGTGGCACTATCGCATTCAAAAGTAATGGTTTCATTGATACCTCCAGAGGAACTCTAAATTCTTCCTCGACAAATGGCAATGGAGGATCGGTAAAACTAGATGCGGTTGGCGATATCTTCACTGCTGATATTTCCACCAATTCTCAATCTGGTGCTGGAGGAAAAATTACTATAACTAGTAATATAGGTAGGATTAATACTACTGCTGGAACTCTAAATTCTTCCTCGGAAAATGGGAATGGGGGCGCAATTAAACTTGAGGCTCGCAATGGCATTACTACTGATATACTCAACTCTAATGGGAGTCTCAACGGTGGAGATATCTACCTTGATACTAACAACGGTGCTATTGATACTAGTGGGGGAATTATTAGTGCTGTGGGGGGTAAAAATGGTGGAGATATTACTCTTGAATCTCGCAACGATATTACTACAGGTAGAGTTACTACCTTTTTGAGTGGTTTCAATGGAAATAGTGGGGATATCAAAATTACCAGCACTAAAGGTAATATCGATACTAGCGCAGGCGCACTAATTACGGCTGCTGGTACTGGCAGTGGAGGCGATATCACCCTTAATGCCATTAATGGCAGTATTAATACCAGTCAAATTAGTGCAGTTTCTCAGGCTAGTCAGGGGGGGAAGATTGAACTGATGGCAAGTAATAACGATACCCATAATATTACCGTCGGCGGCAATATTGAAACTAATGAAAATAGCATTAGTTTTGATGGTGTAGTTATCTTAGGTGGGGATGTATCTGTTACCCGTGCAGGAAGAGGTAAAAACAACAGCATTAGTTTTGATGGTTCAGTTATCTTAGCTGACGATATCACCGTTGGCATTAAAGGTAACGGGAATATTATCTTTAATAATACAGTTGACGGCAATCGCCAACTAACTATCAACCCTGATATAGGCATTGTTAAATTTAACGATATCATTGGTGGTTCAACCCCTCTAAATCGATTAACAGTCAAAGGGAATATCAACACCAATAACGCTACAGGTTTAGATATCATAGTGAATAATAATATCGTGACTGAGAATATTACCTCACCAGGAGGTATTAATCTTACCAGCAACAATGGATACATTCAAACGGGAAATATTATCTCACCAGGAGGTACGACTCTTAGCAGTAATAGATTGATCCAAACGGAAAATATTACCTCACCAGGAGGGATAACTCTCACCAGCAAAAATGCCCAAATCACCACAGATATTCTCGATACTTCTAACTCCAACGGCGACGGCGGCAATGTCACTCTCAACGCTCATGGCAATATTAAAGTTAGCTACATTAATGCCCAGAGTATTAATAATGGTAGTGGCGGAAATGTTAGTATTAATGCTGATATTGACAGCCCCAGTTATTTCCAAGCAACTGACTCATTTACAGATAAAAATGGCATAAATGCCAGTATCTCAACTGCTGGAAGTAAAGACGGCGGCACGATTATTATCTATCACGGAGGAGACGGGAAAACTTCCTTTATTCTCGGTAATTCTCAAACAAATGGCACTGAGGGAGCGATTACCAGAGGGGATGACGCGGAAATACGAACAATTAACCCCACCAGAGATTACTATTTTACTCACAAACAAGATAGCGATCGCCTGCAAATCATATCAGTTTTGGGAGCCGTACCCATTCCTCCCACTCCCATACCTATTCCGGAACCCAATCCGCCACAGATTCCCGTTGAAAACCCAATAGAATCTTTAGCTAATTTAGTGGGAGATATTTTGAATACTAAACCTATCATTAACAAAAAGGATGAAACTGGAGATTACAATATTCTTTGGAACTTTCCTAACGAACAAACTCTATCCCTAAATGTTCCATTTACCGATCCTGTTGCCGAAATCGATCAACTCTTTGAAGATCAATATGAGGAATACTTTGGCGAAAACCTAACTGATGAAGATGTAACAGCCGAAACCATCCTAGAAACTCTAAAAACTATCAAAGAGCAAACCGGAAAAAGTGCTGTTGTGGTTTATGCACGCTCTCTCCCCGAAGGATTAGAACTCATATTAGTTCATCCCGAAAATGGGAACATTCGCAAAGTAATTCCATCAGCAACTCCTACTCTTCTCAACCAAACCTTAGAAGATTTTTATGAAAATGTCAGGGACCCATCAGAAACCAATGGTTATAAAGCATCCTCTCAACAACTTTATCAATGGTTCATTACCCCGATTGAATCTTATCTAGAAAAACTAAATATCGATACACTAATTTTTTCTATGGGTAAAGGCTTACGGCAGATTTCCATGGCAGCATTATACGATGGAAAACAGTTTCTAGTCGAAAAATATAGCCTCGGTTCCATTCCCAGTATCAGCCTCACTAATAGTCGTTACCAATCCTTAAAAAATGCCCAAGTTTTAGCCATGGGAGTGTCGAACTTCCAAGAGTTAAATGACTTATCTCAAAAATTGGAAAAATTACCCGCTGTACCATTAGAATTGACTCTAATTACTCAAAATTTATGGTCAGGAGAATCATTCCTCAATAACCAATTCACCCTCGATAATCTCCAAACAGAGAGTCGGCGCAAACCCTTTGAAATTATCCATCTCGCCACTCATGCTAACTTCAATGACGGGAATCCCAGTAACTCTTACATTCAACTATGGGATACTCAACTAACATTAGATAAACTGCGACAAATGGGTTGGCATCAACCCCCTCAAATTGAACTATTAACCCTTTCAGCCTGTACTACTACCCTAGGAAATGAGCAAGCAGAATTAGGTTTTACTGGGTTAGCCGTGCAAGCGGGAGTAAAATCAGCATTAGGGAGTTTGTGGAAAGTTAGCGATGAAGGAACATTGGCACTAATGAGTGAATTTTATTGGCAATTAAAGCAACCCAATGTTACCATTAAAGCTGAAGCATTGCGGCAAGCTCAAATAGCTATGTTACGAGGGGAAGTTTATTTTGAGGGGGGTAAATTGCAAGGGCTAGAAAACTTAGGTGAAATACAGTTACCCGATGAACTTAAGTTGCAGGGAAATAAGAAATTATCTCATCCTTATTATTGGGCAGGTTTTACAATGATTGGTAGCCCGTGGTAGAAGGATATGGGGTATCTTAGATTCTTGTCTGTAACACCTCTCGAAATATTTATTTATTATTTTTGAATCGGCTCAACTGAACCAACTATTGGCTCTCCCTTAAGCTGCGGCAAATCTATAGCATTTAACAGCTTATCCCACTGATTAGGCAACTTACGAATCTCCGCTAAATCCGTTGAAATATCATACCAAATTTCATGCTTGATATAAAGGTTAATCCGTTCATCTAAAGAAGCTGTTTGCAACTGAGTTGCCACAGCAGGCATATCAACTCGTTGCACCACTCCTTCATACAAAACAGGATCGGGATTAGAGGATTGTTCAGATTCACAATTAAGCATAAACACCCAGCGATATTGCTGATTAAGTTCTAATCCTTTCTCTGTATTTGGCAGGGTTACACTAACAAAACCAGGCGTTTTCGGCAGTTTAAATAGAAGTCGATAAACTAGATGACCCTCTCTATCTTCTAACACAAACTTACCAGAATTAACGCTACTCGTTTGATAAGGAACGTAAAACCAAAATGTGGGATATTCAGTAATTGTTAATCCAGAAAAACCAGATTCACTAATAGGCAATAAGGGCGTAAATGGTTGGCTGGTTGCCGGACAATCTCCACGAGTTCCTGCTGGTTTCCGATCGTCAGGACTCCCTCTGTCAGGCGGTTTTGGTAGGTCAGAAGCCACTTGTCGGCTGGGGTTAATTTGTCCCTGTGTTGGTATCATGTAAATACTAATATCCACAAGCACGAATAAGAAAATTAGCAGAACATTTTTAAAGTAAACAATCATTTGTATTCACCTTTATTGTTTGTTTATGAATGAGCTAACTTTTGCTAGAATAGCGACAGAAATTACTACTGCGAGTCCTGACGGAATAAGCGGCAATAAAAGACCTTCTGTTACCAACATGATAAAACAAATCCCGCCCAAAGTAATCAAGACAATTCCTACTGCTACTCCTCGGTATAGTAGTCTATGAAAACTTCTAATAAGCATCCCAATAACTAACGCCCAAACCCCAACCCAAAGAGTATCACCCCACAATGGTAAAAACCATAATAAGGGACGTTTATCCTCAACAGCGCTGACAAGTTCGCTAACCATCTGAGCATGGAGTAGTAAGCCACGTATTTCTTGATTGTAAGGCGTATTGAACTCATCGTCATCCAAATTGGGGTCAGTAACTCCAATTAGAATAATTCGACCCCGGATCAGATTGAGGTCAACTTGATTATTGATAATCTCTGTCAGAGTAACTCGGCGAGCAATATCTTTCAGTGATTTCTGAGAACGGTAATTTAGGAGTATTTGATGACCTTTGCTGCTATCTTTCCTCCTGTTCATCTCTTGATAAAAACCTGTTTTACCACTCAAGATTTTAAACTTAATATCGCCAATTTTCCAGGAGTCAAAAGTTGGAAAAGAGAACGGGTAATTTTTATTTTTTAAGTATTCAAGTGCTAGTCTAGAACTAAGTGAATACTCTGCCGGACATGGAGATTTATCCGGTGGTGTTAATGATAAAAGATGACGGCGAACCTTCTTATAGGAATCGGGAACCACATCAACAAAACCCAGTTGATTTTCAGTAAGTCCCGCCGGAGGATCAATACCGGAATTCTTGCCATAGGGATGTACGCAAATCGGAAAAATATGATTGTGATGCTGTAAATATTGCACTAAATCATCGCGATATTTTGGGTTTGGTATCATATCTCGATAGATATCCAAACCAATAACTTCGGGTTTATACCGATCTAAAGTTTTAAATAGTTGAAGCACCATAAAATCGCTTAATGGATATGTGTCTCCCAACTGCTCAATATCCTTCTGGGTTACTTCAACCAACAATAAACGTTTATCGGGTTCTTCTTGAGGTCGCAATTGCATTAATTGGTCAAAAGCTGTTAATTCTAAAAACTGTAATAAACCAAAAGATCGCGCTCCCATCACCAAGATTACGGCAACTAAACTAGCGACAATTACAGTCCAAATAGGAATGACTAAAGAGTCCGACTGCAAACTATTTAACTGGGCAGTTACCCAATTGAAATTAAAGACAGACTTGTAGATGGGGTTATAAACTTTTAACCTTCCATTCTGCTTAACCACTAATCCTGATAGTCGCAATTCCATTTCTTCCTGACTATCCTTAGCCTCCACTTCTCCCCGTTGCAAAATTTTCTGATACAGTGTTAGTAACGCCTCAATACCATGCTTACTTCTGAGGATGCGATCGCGAATAGTCTTTAAATGCTCCGGATCGTCAGTAGATTCCCAATTTTCAATAACTTGCGATCGTACCAACCTATTGACAAATTGACCTTCAATAGTCCCTAATACTGACTCATAGCCAACTCCTAGTAGGGCTGAAAAATAGCCACGCCAGGATAATCTCTTAATAGAATTTTCAGCTTGTCTATCTGTCGATAAATAAACTAGTTTACATAACTTTTGAGTAAGAAAAGGTTGCCCATTCGTCCAATATAATATCTGCCTGAGAACTCCTTGAGGATTCTTAACTCTCCCCTCTAAACCCTGAGCTAGAATCTGAGCTTCTGCAAATTCAAAACCCCGTAATTCAATCTTTTTACCAAAATTAAACGGTGTTTTATTATCATCTTGAATTAAATCAGATGGAGTCGCCACACCTAACAGTGCAAAGGTGAGACGCTTATAGTCTGGATTAGTCTCACGAGCATTGTAGCAAGCACGAATTAGACCAAAAAAATCATCAGTATGAAACTCCAAACTGAGAGTGAGATCGATTTCTTCAATAAAAATAATAATCCGTTCAGAAATTAATTTAAGCAGAACCTCTTCAAGAAAGTCACCGAAGCGTTGCACGGGCGATAAATCTTCGTGTTTCCTCCACCAATCTTGCCAATCAAAGCGATTCGATATCTGAAAACTACTCGCTATTCGATTAGCAATTCCTTTATACCATTGTTGTTCATTAACATGACGACCAGTTCGCGTTAAATCAATAACTGCACAGGCAATTCCTTCAGCTTCTAGCCGTCGCATTGCTCGTACTCTTAAGCTAGATTTTCCCATTTGTCGGGAGTTCAATACATAACAAAATTCCCCAGCTTTCAATGCTTCATAAAGTTCAAAATCCGCTTGACGCACCACATAACTAGAAGCATCAGGAGGTAAGCTTCCACCAACATAATATTGATAAACGGTGTTGGATTCTTGATTCATTAGGTATCCGCTAAACAAGAACTAAAATATTGACGATACAACTCACAACGAGGTGTAATATTATTTCCCTTCCGAGTCACTAACCCTAAGCTTTCTAACTGATAAGCTAGCTTTGATTCTAATCCCACGGGATGACTTGTCTCTACTACTGTTTTGAACGCAGAAACTAGCACGGGATTTTCCTGTAACTTTTGCCACATTTTTCTCAGATGGTTACCATACAATCCAGCTTCTGTCGGTGCATCGTTTAACAATTGTTCCAGGTTAGCATCACTAGACTTTTTCAGTTCTATCAGTGCTTGCTCTATTAATCCTGGATGACCTCCTACCATATTAATCAGTAATGTTACCTCAGCTTTAGTTAAAGAATGTCCATGATTTTCAGCTAATTCAGCAACCTGCATCGGAGTAAATTCCGAAAGCTGAATCGTTAACCCGACATTAAACGGTGAGTGATTAATATCAAGTGGAATATAAACTTCTGTAGAATGGGATACGATTAATAGTAGTTTTTTCCAATTATCCAGAATCTTGGCATCTTCATGCCATGCTCGCAGCATCCCAAAAAAGTCCTGAGCCATTGCTAAATGGGAAAAGAGGCGATCTACAGTATCTAAACCTAATACTAAAGGACAATCGATTTGTTCTAAGATACATTCTTGCAAATAAGCCGAGCAGTTATCATTACTGCTCATTCCTTTATCCCAATATTCATTAACTTGGCACGATTGGTGGAGTTGGCGACTCACATTTGTACAAAACCAGCGCAAGAATTGATCCAAATCTTGCACAACAGATTCTTCTGGTTGTCGCAAATTCAAATAGACTTTTTGGAAACCATGTTGTTCGGCATAATTCAGGATTTTCGCCATCAATTCAGTCTTACCCATTTGCCGAGGCGCTTTAATTCGGATCAGCGCACCTGGTTGAAAAAGTGCCTCATAGCATAGTAATTCAATCGGGGGACGTTGTACATAGAGATCCTCTTTATTTTGGGTAGTGCGATCCCTCACATTTTTACCCTTTTCTAAATCAGAGGTTGTCGATAAACTAGGTAACCGTCCTATTTTTTGATAGGAATCGTACTGCCTCTTTAACCAATTTCTTAAAATTTTAAATTTCCCTCTCCTATCCGTATTAAGACTAGGACAAATCAGAGCGAATATACCATACACTCTTCCCAGTCGCCTTTGTAAAGTCACTTCACTGATCTTTAAATCAGTTGCCACATGTACATCTAACTCGCTCAGATTCCGTTCAGCAAACCTGACGCAAAACGCCTCTTTCTCATCCCCATCGAATAGCTTATGAGCCTCGGCGACTTCTTGTAGAAAGGCATCCCATGACATAGATATTATTGTATAGTCTTTCCCTGATATTAGTTTATACCAAGGAAGGGCGACTAACTAACGAAATCAATAAATTGATAGCTTTTGATAGCTTTTGATACTTTCCGTAGGGTTGGACGTGGTAATCCGCTTTTAAAGTTGATACCTCTAGGGGGTTGTAGCTGATAATTTAGCGTTTTAATGAGTTTAGGTTTAAAGAAAGGTTATATATTATGAACAGCCAAAACATTGGAACCATATTGGGATCTGCGACAATCAGCTTTTGCTTAATCTCCGTTATTAGTCAATCAGCTCAAGCTGGAACTCTCCATAACGGATGGAATTACGCAATTGATCCCAACTACGATAGCCTGGATAGCAATAATAGTGGTGGAGTTGTTGCGGGAAATACCATCTATGAAATCTATGGTATGGCGATTAAAGATGATGTTGATACTAACAATATTTGGGTAGCTATTAATGCTAATCTACCATTGACTGGAAACAATACTAGTTCTGCTTCTAACGGCAACATTGGTTGGGGGGATTTGTTCTTCGATTTTTCTGGTTTGGGTAACTTTCAAGCAGCTAATAATTCCCAAAATGTAATCGGGGTTCGCTTTGCTCCTAACAATGATTCTCAAACACCAGGTATCGGGGTTTACGGTGGCGTGAAAGCCGTCAGCGTTGTTCCCCAAAATTATGGTTGGTCAAATCTAGCGAACCACAATCTTTACGGCGTACTTCCTCGCACAGGTGCCAATGCTGCTATGGGAGATTTAGCTTGGAACGATCCTTATTACAATCCTTATACCACTATTGGTGCTTGGAGTCAACCAGAAACTCTCATTCCCAATGTCATTCAATCTGGGACAAAAATTGGTGATATTTCTCTTTTGAATAATTCAGATTTAATTGCTGCTGGTTTTGATCTCGGTGTACTTCCAGCCACAGGTAGCCAAACTTTTGGATTTAAGTTTGATAAGTCTCTACTCCCTGTTGATAAATACATTGCTAGTTTGTTTCTTGAATGCAATAATGATGCGATTGCTGTGGTTGGGGAAACTCAATCACCCAAGCCTATTCCGGAACCATCTGCGGCAATTGGGTTAGTAACATTCGGTTTAATTTTTGGTGCAAACCAACTCCGCAAGCGTTACAAAGATTGAATCAATCTGGGACTTTTGTTTTTTTTTACTAATTATTCCGGATATATCCCATTGCCAAAAGAAGAAAGAAGTGGTAGATGCACCCTGGTTTAGCTCTAGAGTTTTCCCTCTAGGGCTTTTGTTTTTTTATTAATCCTTCCGGATGAATCCTCTAACAATAGGAAGAGAGAAGTGGTAGATGCACCCTGGTTTAGCTCTAGAGTTTTCCCTCTAGGGCTTTTGTTTTTTTATTAATCCTTCCGGATGAA
>NZ_JAMZMM010000144.1 GCF_024178385.1 Limnofasciculus baicalensis BBK-W-15
GAGTAGAAATGTTACAAAGTGTTGCGAACATAGTAAGAATGTGAACGATCTATCGCAGAATAATTGCGGAAGATAGCTCGATCAGTGACCTAATGTATCGCATAAAACTCCAAAGTATCTGGAAGACAGGAGTCGTTCAGGAAAGGGAGGGTGAAACCGTAAAGAGGCAAACACCTGTAATATATTAGGGAGAGCGGTTGAGCTGTTCGTTAACCCGAATGCCAGTTTAAACAGACCTGGTTATATATTTCTGGAGGAATTCCATCGATGAGTATTGTCACGAAGTCAATCGTGAATGCAGATGCCGAGGCCCGCTATCTCAGCCCTGGCGAATTAGACCGGATCAAGTCCTTTGTGACATCTGGAGAGCGCCGTCTTCGCATCGCTCAAACCCTGAGCGACTCGCGCGATCGCATCGTGAAGCAAGCAGGAGACCAACTGTTCCAAAAGCGTCCTGATATCGTTTCTCCCGGTGGCAATGCCTACGGTCAAGAAATGACCGCTACTTGCCTGCGTGACATGGACTACTATCTCCGCCTGATCACCTACGGAATCGTATCTGGTGATGTCACACCCATTGAAGAAATCGGTCTAGTGGGTGCCAAAGAAATGTACAAGTCTTTGGGTACTTCACTTGATGCCCTTGCTGAAGGTGTCCGTTGTATGAAGTCTGCCGCATCCGGCATGATGACTGGCGAAGATGCTTCTGAAGCTGGTTCTTACTTCGACTACGTGATTGGCGGATTGCTCTAGAGAGCAGTTCAAAACGCGAATACTCGTGTTTGTAAGTAAGTCTGAGACTAGGTGAAATAAGGAAATTACAATCAATGCAAGACGCAATTACCTCTGTTATCAACTCTTCTGATGTTCAAGGTAAATACTTGGACTCCTCCGCGATGGAAAAGCTCAAGGGCTATTTTGCCACAGGCGAACTCCGGGTGCGGGCTGCAACAACTATCAGCTCCAACGCTGCAACCATCGTCAAAGAAGCTGTGGCTAAGTCCTTGCTATACTCTGATAGCACTCGTCCCGGCGGCAACATGTACACCACTCGTCGTTATGCTGCTTGCATTCGCGACATGGACTACTTCTTACGTTATGCCACTTATGCTATGTTGGCAGGCGACCCCTCTATCCTAGATGAGCGGGTACTTAACGGTTTGAAAGAAACCTACAACTCCTTGGGCGTTCCCATCGGCCGCACCACTGATTCTATCCAAGCCATGAAAGAAGTCACCGCTAGCCTTGTTGGCGCTGATGCTGGTAAGGAAATGGGTGTCTATTTCGACTACATCTGCTCTGGCTTAAGCTAAGTCATTGAGTAAGGTGAGTTAACATCCGCCGATCGAGTAGGATGTTTTGTGAAGGTGTGGGAAGTCAATTGTGAGTGCTAGCTTGTTAAAGGCAAGTCTGGTTTTTGAATTGAAGCCGATAAGTTTTGACAGTATAGTATTGACAGTTGACTCCCTCACCTGATTAAAAGAACTAACTCTATAAATATTCTGGTTGTAGCGCCGCATCAACTAGGTCAAAGAGTTAAAGAGGATTAAGTTTGAAGCGGGGCGATTGCGGTTTTTGGAAATCGCATTTTCCGAAAGTTTTTTGTTCGCTTCAAAAACAGAATTGAAAATTAAAATTTTGTTGTTTAGATTGGGAGAAATACGATCGTGCGCATGTTTAAAGTGACGGCTTGTGTCCCTAGCCAAACTAGAACTAGGACACAACGGGAGCTACAGAATACCTATTTCACGAAACTAGTGCCCTTCGATAACTGGTTTCGCGAACAGCAACGGATCATGAAAATGGGTGGCAAAATTGTTAAAGTTCAGTTAGCCACTGGCAAACAAGGAACTAATACTGGGTTACTTTAATTCAGGCATTTTGCTTCTGAAGAAAAAGGGTCGTAGTGACCCTTTTTTTATTTCAAATAGTTCCTTGTGGCATGGACAAATATGGAGAATTTATGACTCAAGAACTAATAGATCTTAGAGCAAGTATCTTAGAGAGACGCTATGAAGATGCTTTGGCAATTATCGATGAACTAGAGGGGATGAGCAAACAAGCAATTCTGCGTAACATCGAATCCTTTCTAGTCAGGTTAATAATACACTTAATCAAAAACCAAATTGAGCAGCGTTTAACCAATTCATGGGTAGCATCTATTTCTGATTCTATTCGACAAATTAAAAAGCTAAATCTGAAAGATAACAAAACTTCTTATTACATAAATACCTCGGAATGGCAACCTTTCTTAGAAGAAGCGATTGAGGCGGCGATACGTCCAGCAAGTATTGAAGTGTTAAATGGACAATTAAAGCCATCTCAACTCTCAAAACAGCTAGATAGAACCCAACTGATTGTAGTAGCACAGAGGTTGATCGATCTAACATATCAGTATTCAGCAAAGGATTTACCTGGAATAGTCGATACTTCTTTAGCAGAATTGCCGGGTGCTTCAGATTGGCTAGAAAGCCAAGGATTGTAGAGGCAAAGATTTTTGATCGCGGTTTTCAGTTATCAAGTACACCCCAAAAACTCTCAGAAACCCGGTTTCTTCAAGAAACCGGGTTTCTAAAATGGCGATATTTTCCTGCTTGAGGCGGTAGTACCGAGTCGAGCGTCGTAGAATTAGTTACAATGCAGGGCAGTTCGGCATTGTTGTTAGCGATCGAGGATTAGTGGCTTTACGGGATCTAATTTCATGGGTAAACCCTCCCGCGCAGGATTGGGCAGTTGATGCCCGCTTATTGCGGTGGTTAACCTTTCTGTGGATGTTTATGGGGTTAGCGGTTTTATTCTCGGCATCTTATCCTAGTGGTGATGCGGAGTTTGGAGACGGTTGGTACTACTTTAAACGACAGCTAATCTGGATATCATTGGGTTTGGTCGGATTTAGCTTCCTAGTGCGATCGCCCTTGCGTTATATTTTGGGTATTGCCCATTGGGTTTTAATCGTACTGTTAGGGTTAATTTTCGTCACCCTCCTTCCCGGTGTCGGTACTACCGTCAATGGTGCAACTCGCTGGATATCCCTTGGTCCAGTGCCCCTCCAACCTTCAGAGTTAATTAAACCATTTCTGGTACTTCAGAGCGCTCGTATCTTCGGGCAATGGCAGCAAATATCGATTCGGGTTCGCTGTCTGTGGCTGGGTGTTTTTGCTCTGGTGTTAATGGGAATTTTGCTCCAACCCAACTTAAGTACAACTGCACTATGCGGGATGACGTTGTGGCTAATTGCTGTGGCAGGTGGATTGCCATTTTCTTACCTAGGAGGAACAGCTTTTGGTGGTTTTATGCTCGCTGTTATTAGTATCAGCATCAAAGAATATCAGCGGCGGCGGGTGATGTCGTTTCTCAATCCTTGGGCTGATTCTCAGGGGGATGGATATCAACTTATTCAAAGTTTACTAGCAGTTGGCTCCGGTGGTACTTGGGGTTCCGGATTTGGTTTGTCGCAACAGAAGCTATTTTATTTACCGATTCAGTACACTGATTTTATTTTTGCGGTATTTGCTGAGGAATTTGGCTTCGTCGGTAGCCTGGTAATCTTTCTGATGCTCATCGCTTACGCGACACTGGGGACGATTGTCGCGTTGAGGGCACGAAATTCAGTTCATCGGCTGGTGGCAATGGGCGCGATGATTTTAATTGTAGGACAGTCACTATTGAATATTGGTGTAGCAACAGGCGCTCTTCCTACTACAGGTTTACCATTTCCCTTCTTTAGTTACGGCGGTAGCTCGATGATTGCCAATTTGTGTGCCGCAGGGTTATTGATTCGGGTGGCTAGAGAGAGTAGGGAAGCTGAGGTTGTACCGATACAGCCAACACCTCCACAGTCGGGAGAAAGACGGCGGAGGAAGAGACAGAAAACTCAGTTACAGAAGGGTTGGGGAGTGAAGAATTAGGAAAGGGGGAAATTTTATGAAATACGTCATTTATCGCTACGCTATTTCAATAGTAGTTGTAACCTTCTATTGTGCTTCTCGTCCTTATCGAGTTTCCAGTAAGAGTGATGCCATATTAAAGGGTGTACCCTATTCGTTGTTATCCCTACTAGGCGGTTGCTGGGCTATTCCCTGGGGACCGATTCGGACAATACAGGCTTTGATTGTTAATTTCGGCGGTGGAGAGACTATCCTTAAGCAAACAAACCTTGAATCTGAAGAACCTACGGATAGAAAAGTCTCTCATACTTATCCAAATCTGGAACGAGTGAAAGCATCAATAAAAGCTTTATACAAGCATTTCTCTAGCCAGACTATTCACTTATTCTCAAACAGTATTTCACCTCAAGAGGTATCCATAACTCCTGGAGAAGATCCTATTATTGCTGCCCATCGTTTTGCCAGCGCGATTGTACGCCACTTAAATCTGCCAGAGGGATCGATCCTTGTCAATTACAGAAACAGTTTGAAAGTTGCTGGACAAGTTGAGCTAACACCGGAAAATGAGTATTTAGTAGAGCTACATGCACGATATAAGGAAAAGCAACATGACATTGCGGCAATATTAGCACATGAAATTACCCATGTTTTCTTGTACCGCGCTGGTTTATTCCTGCCAAATACATACGAAAATGAAATTTTGACGGATACTGCTTCTGTTTATTTAGGTATCGGATGGCTCGGCTTGAATGCTTACCGACTCACAGAAACTCAAGAAAATAATGGTTTAGGACAAACGCATATTCGATATCAAGAAGAACGATTAGGGTATCTTACCCCAGAAGAGTTTGGATATGTGCTTGGTAAACGATCAATTAAATTTAAGGAAAGAATAAATGGGTTGATTACGAATTATTTTGCAAAAGAAGCACTTCATAGAGGTTTTCGGAAAGCGAGGTTAGAGTATCAGCAGCCACCTATGAAAAATTGTGGCTTTATCAAAAATTTACTTTATAAATGGAACAAAAGACAGATTATAAATTTGACTCGCTCTGGAGAGTTAAAAGGACTATCGCGTTCATTTAGTGGGTACAAATTTGATATCTCTGATGAGATGAAGGTTGTGTTTGAATGTCCAGTATGTAGTCAAAAACTTCGTCTTCCTACTCATAAAAATATTCAAGCTCATTGTAGTATTTGTAAGTCATCTTTTGAATGCAAAACATGATTATCAGGGTATTTATCGGTGAGTTTCAGTTAGCGAAGATAGAAGGAAAAATTAGTTGATGGTGCGTTAGCAGAGCATAACGCACCCTACAGATTAAGTCTTTGGGGTAATGTTATTCTGGGATGGGCAGGATGCCTATCCTGAGAATGGTGCAAATTATCGAGTAAAATGGATTTGTCCAGTTGTGGGTATCTCAAACCCAAATGACACGATTTCCTCACGATCAATTTGCTAAAGATTATCTTAAAGAATTATTATCCCCTCTGGGAGAAGTTGAAACCAGCCGCGATGTATCATCAGAAGTGCGCGAGATTGATGTTTTCTTTACACCAACCTCAACAGAAACTCCCTATGGAATATCTCTGGGATTATTAGGAAAATTGGCGACAACTCCGGCGATTTTTGAACCATTTCGCAATGCCGTCACCCCCAGGCAAATTCGGAGTTGTATGGGTAAGCTTTTTGATGTTCATGCTGAGTTGGAAAGATTGTCTAAGCGAGAAGACAGGCGCATGACTGAGGCTCAATTACCTCTGTTATGGATTCTCACTCCCACTGCCTCACCTGCCTTATTAGACGGCTTTGGCTTTCAGGCAATAGCAAGAGTTGATCAAAATTGGACATCAGGAGTTTATTCTCTGGGATCTTATCAAAAAACCGGACTGATCGCTATTCACCAGTTACCGCGTACAAGGGAAACTCTATGGCTGAGGATTTTGGGCAAAGGTGGGATGCAAAAGCAGGCAATTGATGAATTAGCAGCATTACCAGAGGATCATCCACTACGGACAAATGCGCTAGAGTTACTATATAACTTACAAGCTAATTTGGAAGTTAATCAGCAGTTAGAGGCAGAGGATAGGGAGTTAATTATGGCTTTAGCACCTCTTTATCGACAACAGATAGATGCGGCTATCCAACAAGGCAAAATTGAAGGGATTCAACAAGGGATTCAACAAGGGGTTCAACAAGGGGTTCAACAAGGGGTTCAACAAGGGATTCAACAAGGGGTTCAACAAGGGATTCAACAAGGGATTCAACAAGGGGTTCAACAAGGGGTTCAACAAGGGCAGCGCTTGATTGTAGAAAACTTCCTTCGATTTCGCTTTGGGGAATTAGATGAGGGAATGGTAGCGGTTATAGAGCCTTTATCGGTGTTACCTGTAGAAGAGTTGACTTTGTTGCTGCTGAGATTATCTCAATTAGGAGGAGAATCTCCAGGAATCGAGGAAGGAAAGCGTTTGGTTGTGGAAAATTTCCTTCAAATTCGCTTGGGTAAATTAGATGAACAAAATATAGTTCGCGTGGACTCTTTATTGGCTTTGCCTCCTATTGAGTTGAGAGAGCTGTTACTGCAATTGTGTCAGTTTTCCCGCGATGAATTGTTGAGCAGGCTGGGAGAATTATTGGGTTGAAAATATAGATTTTATTCAGAAAATACAAATACTCCTCTGACAGTCAAAGGAGTTAATTAGTACTGAGGAATATCAGCTAGAAGTAACAAGCCGTTTCCGTAGAGACTCACATCGACGCTTTGCGGTATCATTTTTTGGTTCGTATTTCAGTACTTCTTCATAAGTTTCTACTGCTTGAGCGATTAATTTCTTTCGCTCGTAAGCATGAGCTAAATTATTTAGTGCTGTCACATAGTTGGGTTCTAGCTTTAAGGCTTCTTTGTACTGGCGAATGGAGATATCGTATTGCTCTTGAGCGAAGTAAGCAAAGCCCATCGCGTTATAAACTGGTGCTAAATTTTGTGAATCATCATCTGCTGCTTTAATGGCTTTTTGAAATAAAACAATTGATTGGGCGAAGAGATTTTTATCTAAATAGATACTGCCTAATTCGTAATATTCTTCTAATGTGCCGCGCTCGTTTTGGAGCTTCTTCTCTAACCGAGAGAGGACATTTTCTAGTTTACGAGTTTTGAGTACTTGGCGGATTACGGCAAAACCAGCAAAAGCAAGCAGTGCTACCAAAACAGAGAGATAAATAACTGGAAGTGAAATATCCATGATTGAAGTATAAGGGTTTTTGTATTCTTATCTGAACGAGAGGATGTTACGGCAAACCCCAAGCGGCAGCACGTTGAGTTAACCATCCTTCAGTTTGCCATCGTGCGATCGCACTGTTTATGCGTCGCCGCAACTGATTGTACTGCAATCCCTTTGGCATTATCACGCATAAGGCTTCTGCTGATAGGTTTCCGGGGAGGATTCGATAATCGGGATATTCTTGTATCCAGCCTGTGAGTAGGGTTGTATCGGCAGCAAAGGCATTGGCATTACCACTTTCCATAAGCGAGTGCGCTTCTTGGTAGGAATCAACCCCTACTAGCTTTGCCTCTGGTAAAGCATACCGCACTATTGCGATCGTGCTGGAGCCATTGAGTACGGCTATGGTTTTGGTTGCTAAATCCCTTAATTGAGTAATTGACTTATCTTTGGCAATCAAACCTGTACCATCTAGATAGTAAGGGATGCTGAAGTCTACTAATCTAGTGCGGGAATCTGTGATGGTGACTCTGGCAATAGTGAGGTCAACTTTACCCTCTAATACTAGATTAATGCGATCGCGGTTTATCACGGGTTGCAGTACTACTGCGTCGGGATTTCCCAAAAGTTCTTCAGCTAGGCGTTTGGCGATATCAATTTCTAATCCTTCTAGGTTACCATTGGCATCCCGAAATCCCAAAGGGCGAAGATTATCTTTTACGCCGACTATCAATTCACCGCGTTGCTGAATCTCTTCTAGAGAAGCTGCATTAACTGAGGCTGGAGTTATCCAAGATATCGCTAGTAACCCAATTGCCAAACTGATGTTAAAGAACTTTTGGAGCATTTGTTATTTGTTATTTGTTGTTTGTTGTTTGTTGTTGGGGCAATTGGTTTATATCCAATTGTTGTTTGTTCTGATTTTTTGTTACAGGATAACAAACGAATAATAAATTTAACAGGCAGGATGCCTGTTCTACAAATAACAAACAACCAATAACTAATAACAAACAACAAATTTAATTTCCTGCTTGAGCTGCTAATTCTACAACTTTGTGGAAACTAGTAGGATCGAGGACTGCTAATTGTGCTAGCATTTTGCGGTTGATTTGGATGTCAGCTTTTTTCATTTTACCGATAAACTGACTGTAGCTCATGCCATGTTGACGTACTGCGGCATTGATGCGGGTAATCCAGAGGCGGCGAAAATCCCGTTTGCGTTTGCGGCGATCCCGGTAGGAGTTGCGCAGCGCTTTCATCACCTGTTGATTGGCGGTGCGGAATAGTGTTGAGTGGGAACCTCGGAAGCCTTTGGCGAGTTTGAGAATTTTTTTGCGGCGTTTGCGAGCAACGTTACCGCGTTTTACTCTGGTCATTGTACTTAATTGGTTTTTACTAGTTAGTTATTGGGCGTGGCAAATCTACAAATAGGGCAGCATCAGGCGCACGTTATCGGCATCCCTTTCGTGAACATCACTTTTGCCGGAGATACGGAGTCTGCGTTTGGCGTTTTTGTGTTCTAGTAAGTGGCTTTTAAAGGCTTTACGCCGTCTAAGTTTACCGCTTCCGGTTACTTCAAAACGCTTTGCGGCTGCTCTGCGGGTTTTTAGTTTGGGCATGGACTGACTCTAATGAGGGCACAATCTCTGATTATACTATAAGTTGCCTGATTATAGACATCTGACTGGGTGACAACTATCGCTAAAAGATTTACAGGTTAGGCTTTTCAAGTCGAGCACATCAGGAAAAATTAGCTAAGAAATCTAATAGATTTGCGCCACACGGGTTAGGTGTGGCGCAAATTACAGTAGAACGGTTTTTCGAGAAGGTTTCCCGGCTTTATGAGCAAGATGGTTTCGGGCAATGTTAAGAAAGATGTAAAAAAGTAAAGAAAGGTGTGGTGACTGCTGGCTCATTCTGGCTTAACTCCCAAAACCAGTAGTTTAACTCGGTGCGCAGCCTAGGCGGCAACTTCTCTACGTGTGTGCGTATTGCTATTATTTTTGGGCTATCTGTGTAGGGTGTGGGGTGTGGGGTGTAGGGTGTGGAGGTATCTAAATTAAGTGCGTCACAGCTTATCAGGATGCCGAGTTAATTTCTCACAAAATATTGGCGTAGTCACTGAAAACCTTAATATTACTGTCACAAATCAATAGAAATTCTCCCAGTTAACCCTTGAATATCCAATTCTAAGCGGGATTTTAGGTCATCTACTAATAATTTCCCACTGTAACTGGAATGGAAGAAAGTAAAGCGTAACTCCTTGCCACCTGGGGCTTCGATGGCGGCATCACCAATGTTTATCTGGCATTGTTTAGCATCAACTCGCACTTCCCGATTGTTGAGAGAATCGGTAATGAGAACTTGCTTAGTCTGCTTCATTATTTTAATAACGAGGTGACGGAGTGTAAATTGGAGGATGTCATTCTCTAATTCCTTTATTTCTATATCACTTGGCAATCCTTGAATTGATTTTACTGTAATAGGTAAAATACCACTTAATTTACTTGCTTCCTGTTTGGGTAATTCAGGATTAATCTGAAAGATTGAGGTATTTTTGTCTTCGATGATTCCTGTGCCAAAAGAATTAATTAATTCTCTTTGAGGTATCGGGCGCTCTTTCGGTGCTGCTGGTGGCATCAGGGATATGGCATCGGGAGAAATTTGCCAAATTTGTGCTTTTTTGAGCAATTCCGATTGAATTTTAATAAAGTTTTGTGGCTTATTTTGCTGTCTGGCATAGTCAACATGTTTCTTTTTAGTGGCAATCCAGCGCTCTCTGGCAAATTGAGATACTTCCGGATCGGAATATTCCACGAATTGCTCGTAAAATTCCAGTGTATTTACCAATCCTCCCAGTTTTTCCAGAGCAATACCTACCTGCTGTATCGATAGATAATCCTGCCATTCCGGAATTGATAAAACTTGCTCCTTGATAAAGGCAGCATAACTTTTACGCTGCTCTTTATTAAGATCGTCTTTTTTTAATTCAGCCAGAGCTAACTCATAAACAATATCAAACTTTAATAAAGCCTTTTTAGGTTCAGATTCAATAACGTTATTTAGATACTTCACTATATTATCAATCACTTCGCCCCAGTGATTTTTGCAAAAAAAATACTGACAGAGAATAGTAAGTAGCTTGATAGGAGTTCCATCTTGGCTGGCTTTCTCAAAACATTCTTTAGCTTTGACTAATTGATCCAGCCAAAGATATACTACCACAGATTGTTGATACTGATGCTTAGTTTCTAGGGCAATAGCAACATACTGAAGCCAACGGCGATCCCGTGGCTTTCCAGCTTCCTCCCACTCAGTAATAATGACATCATATACCTCTACTTCCTGTAGATATGATAAACCATCAGGCATCCCCATTAACTTTGCTTGCGCCCGATGATATAGAGGATCTTGGGTTGCCTGACAAGCTTCCCACTGGAATATTGCCTGTTGATAATTTTTGGCGCAGTAGAAACAATCACCTGCGAGAAGATTGAGTTGGCGATCAAATTCTAATGTAGCTAATAATTCTCCAAATTTTTGCCATTCTTCTGATTTAACATCAGGAATATTTTTTAAAAGATTAATCCGATTACCATACTGTGTGATTGTTTTGTGCCATTGTTGGGTACTTGTTAGTTGTTCGTTGTTACTTGTTAATTGGTATTGCAGCTCGAACGCTAATGAGGTAAAATTATTTATCGCGGCTAAATCTTGGGGGTTAGCTGCCATAAAAATGCCGATATGTCGTTCAATTGTTTGAGTTTCTGGGTGTTGTTTGTACCAATTAACTAATTCGTGCCAACAGAATCCTTCCCAGAAACAATCCCAGGCTAGATTATGATTACCCAACTCCTGAAAACAAGTCCCTGCTTCCCTAAATTGCTCTTCAAATTTGAGCGCCCAAGCCTCGCAAAATTTAGCTTTGGTATTGTCACCGATATCGCTATAGAATTGCTTGGCGCGTCTGAGTAAACTGGGGTTTGCTGAGGTTAATCCCTTGGTTTCAAACTCAATTGCGATCGCAATTGAGTTTGATTCTTGCAATTCCTCCATAGTTTTAGGAGTACCGGGAGTTAAAGTTCTCACTTTTTCTTGCCAAAGCTCTGTATTTTTGGCAAATCCCACCATGGCTTGTAAGAGTGCCTCATCGCTAGCATATTGCCACAGTTGGCGATCCCCTTTTTCTGAATCTACAACAAACAGATACTCGGTGGCTCGGCTGGCGGCAACGTAGAGTTTATTGAAAAAATATTCAATCTTAATTTTCTCGTCGATAGCTTGCTTTTTGAGATTCCAGACGTTATTGTTGCAAGCTTCACCAAATTTATAGAGGATAACTTTTTTGAATTCTAATCCTTTGGCGGTAATTGCACTTAAAATATTCTTAATTGGCTCTGGAGATTGGAGATATAGGGCTGGTTTGTCTTCGATTAAATCTGTCCCAACAACTCTACTATTAAATTGGGTAAAAATTTGAGATAAAACCTCATCCGTACTAACATAAGCAGCTTCTTCTCCTTCTTCACAAGGAACAATAATTATTGTATCTTTAATGTAAGATGCCAGGGATTCTGTGGTAATATTTTGACCGATTATAAACTTCTGTGGTTCTGGGAAATTGCCGGGATGCCATGGAGTTTGAGGTTGAAGTTCGTGAATATTAAATAAGACGTGTCGCCATAACTGAATTAAGTTAATAAATCCTACAATAGGGGGACTGGAACGATAATTAAAAGTCAATTCTTGGAAATTAATTGCCAACTTTAATTGTGCCGCTGGATCAATTGCAGTAATTACCTCTCCCTCAAAAGCAGATTGAATGCTAGACCAACGAAATCCTGTAGGATTTAAAGTTTGAAAGGGATCTCCAGCAAAGGAAAATGGCAGACAACTAATTGGCTGATATCCTAAATTATATTGGGAAAATAAGGATAGCCGCATAATAAGCTGAAGCTCTAGGCGAGTAAAGTCTTGTGCTTCATCGCAGAAAATTGCTACATAATCTGGATTGTAGCACTTAAGTTGGATCACCCTAGCAATTAAATCTTGATCGTCCCAATAGCCTTCTTCTTGAGTAATGTGCTTGTACCAACGTTCCCAAATAGTATCATAAATACCTTGAAATTTCTCCAGATCGATAGTCCTTTCTTTCCGTGGTACTTCTTCCTGATAATCTTCAGGAGTCATCGGCTCTGGTTGCCCATAACCTTTAATAAAACTCCGAATAACATGCCAGGAAGTTTCTGGAGAATAGCGTCGTGATTGGCGCAATTGTAAAACTGCTTTATCGAATGATTCACTAGGACTTTTGCCCTGATAAAGTTGTTTAAAACGATGAAATGAAATATATTTCTCTGGGTTAAATAGATTTCGTTCTTGGAGTGGTAATAAGTTAAACAAGAATTTCTGAAAAGGCTGGAAACAGCGATCGATATCAGGCATCTCATCCCCCTGATTCCGTTCCGCCAAAAAACGGTGGTGAGAGGAAAGTAACCGCTTAACCCCATCTCTGGCTACCTCTAGTAACCGTTCATTATAGGTAAGAAATAATAACTCACCAGGAAGATTTTCCGAGCGGCGATGTCCCCGTTGATTATAATATTTTCGGTAGCAGTAATCAGCAAATAGATAAATCAGTATGGTAGACTTACCACTACCTGCTCTTCCGTTGATAAAGAGAGGTAGAGTACTGTTACCTCCAGAAGTAGAAACAGATTGCAAAATCTGTTCTTCTTCCGGTGAAAGAGCTAAATTTGCCTCTTCTCCTCCCTCAATTGCTAACCAACTTTCCTCATCTGCTAGGAGATAAGCAGGATAGGAGCGGCGGGCAAAAGGAGTTAATTCATGGAGATTTAATGTCTGTGATAAGATATTGGCACTATTTGAGCTATTAAACAGAGTAGTTTTATGACCAACTTCAGCAATTTCTTGGCTCGAAGGTTTCCGATTAAAGGCAGCTAAGAGAAACAATACCCCACCAATAGTAGCATCAGTAGTTTTGAGCTGACTGTAGAGAATATAGCGATCGCACTCTCCAAAAAGCTTTATACGATCGGGAGTACTTTGTCCATCTTCTGTTGTTAATACAGTTCGATCTTCTTCCTCTGTGAGGATTTCCGCCTCCAAGGATAAACTGTCACCATTGTCAAGATCTATATCTATAGATAATGGTGCATTTCCCGTATTGATTTTAGCAACCAATTGATAATAAAGATGCCAATCTTTTTTAATTTCCGGTTTGCTGAAATATTTTACCCACTCTTCAGTTTCGCAGATTACCCAATCTCCATTTGTTCGTTCCATTTGCCAACCAGGAGGCTCCAACCAGGGACGGAGATTTTGCGGAAGTGCAGGAATTTCCTCGATCTGATTTTCCCGGATTTTGCTAATAGCAATTTCCTCTCGAATTAAGGCAAAATCTAATTGAGATTCGAGATGAGTTTTGCCATAATCTACTGGCGCATCCAGAAACTCCTCGTACTCTCGTGCGCCTCGGTTAAAAATCTCCAACAAGCAGAGGATATCCTCATCATCAACCTTAACGACTCGACAGATGAGTCTGTGATTGAGGATACGCCGCTTTAAATAAGGATAAACTATCTCAAAATGAGCTTGGACTTCATCAAGGCGCTGAGACTCCAACTCATGACAGAGCGCATTAATGCGATCGCGAATATTATACCTTTGGGCTTTATGATTAAACTCCGAGGTGCGATAGACGTACATTGCTCTCTTTCCACTATTGCCAATTTTCGCATCTATGTCCTATCTTATCTGGTTCTTTAGGAAAATGGGGACTATTGAATTGTATTTTTTAATTCGCTGTTCAATATTCAGTCCAATTTATTGGACTACAATTATGCTACTTTCGAGATGACTTCTACCTTCACTTCCATCCCCGCTTTCCCTAGCAAATTAATTAACTTATCCACACTAAATCGACTGATTTCACCCTTCATTAAATTACTAATCCTCGGTTGCGTTTCTCCCAAAAACTCTGCCGCCTCTTTTTGAGTCCACCCTCGCTTCTGAATATAAGAACGTAAATCTAACATAAGATCAGCTCTTACCTTGAGATTTATTGCTGCTTCTGCCTCGAAGCCCAAATATTCAAATACATTGTTGTTTCCTAACACAATTTTGAACGTTTTTTCCTGATTCATTTTCAGGTTTCTCCATAAACGCGATCGCAAGACTCTAACAAGAGAATAAATTTCCATACAAAACCCACCCCACCCCAACAATCATCACCCCCAAATCTTA
>NZ_JAMZMM010000603.1 GCF_024178385.1 Limnofasciculus baicalensis BBK-W-15
AAACTCAAAACTCAAAACTCAAAACTCAAAACTCAAAACTCAAAACTCAAAACTCAAAACTCTCCATTCCCCTCATCGCACAGTCAAAACATACTGACCCCTACCTGTTTTATCATAAGAATTCACAATTACCCCATATCTACCAGTGCGGGGTAAAGTTATTGTGAGTGTGGCATTAGGATTATTTTCACTAGCATCATCATTCTCACCAATCAGATTCCCGTTAGAGTCGAGTAGGGCTACATAAGTATCAAAATCAGCACTAACTGCACTAATTGTGACAGATTCACCCGCAGTACCTTCAAAGGTGTGGAGGTTAAACAAACTACCATCAGAGGGAAGTACGGATGAACCATAACCGAGATTTCCCTCTTCCCGTAAAATGAAACGTTCCTGACTTACTGAATTACCACCACTAGTAGCAGTAGCAGTACCTTGAGTCCGTAACTTATAAGTTCCAGCTTGTCGGGCTTGATAGGAATTAGCAATGAGGAGGTATGTACCAGTTTCAGGTAGAGTAATGGCTATTCTAGCATTATTACCACCACCACTATCATCATCTTGAGCTAAATCGTTCCCATTAGGATCGAGTAAAATCAAATAGGGGTCAATTTCCTGACCGATCATATCAATTTCTACTCGCTGACCAACCCTCCCTTGAAAAGCATAAAGGTCAAAAAAACTATTATCAACGGGTAAAACATTACTCCCCGGACCTAGCTTACCATTAATTACAGGACTATTAAGAGCGAGAGTTTGGGGTTCGCGGTTGCTAGGAGTAGGATTTTGCCGCACAGTAGTACGAGAAGCTCTTCCTTCGCGCACTGCCGCTAAGAAAGGCTTTACTCGATCCAGAGCGATCGCAAAACCAATTCCAATATTACCACCACCGGAACTACTAAAGATCGCACTATTCACCCCAATCAATTCTCCCTGCCCATTTAACAATGGTCCGCCAGAATTACCTGGATTAATTGCTGCATCAGTTTGAATTAAACCCCGTTCCCGATCAATTCTACTGACAATTCCCACAGTAAAAGTCCCCTGAAATTGACCAAACGGATTGCCAATAGCAAACGCCCGCTGTCCAACTTGTACAGGAGTGCTAGTAAGAGAAATAGTTGGTAGATTATTCCCCCCACGAATTTTCAAAACTGCCAAATCCAAACCGTTATCACCAAAAGCGATAACATCAGCAACCAGGCGACTGCGATCTGCTAGAGTCACAGTTACTGAGCTGGAACCTGCCACAACATGAGCATTGGTTAAAACCAAACCATCTGAACTAATAATACTACCACTACCCGTACTATCATTAGTCTGAACCGAGACAACAGCCGGACTTGCTCGTTGATAAACTCGAATGTTAATTTGTTCATCAATATCTTGTGCTGAAGCGATATTGGGTGCTAGAGAGAAATTGAGGAAATCAACGTTTGCGATCGCATTTAGGATAGTAGCACCAAGAGTGACTGCGGCGACAATCGCAGCCGATTTAGCGGTACGCAGGGGTTTGGTACTCATGGATAATAAACCTCTTGGGAATGGGGAATGAAGTCAAAAGTTAAAAGGAATCTGTATATACAGCAGATTGCAGGTTTATAAAGTACAGCCCAGAAACCCGGTTTCTCAAAGAAACCGGGTTTCTCTGTACCTCACATACTTGAAAATTGCTGTATGTCTATTATTCGATATCTCGTTCTACAATAACAATATGCCATTGACCTAACTGACTAGTTTCATAAGCCACATACCGCCCATCCCCTGTAATCGTAGGATGACGTACTGAGCCTCTGACACCAGCAGTTAAAAGTTGCGATCGCTGGCTTTGTCTGTCATAAACTAAAATATCACTTTTTCCCCGTTCATTGGAAAGATAGGCAATAAATCGACCATCCGCACTCAGCGCAGGTTGATCTTGGCTAGAATCCCGACGATTGAGATTTGGTAAATCGATCAGTCGCCGTTCCTGTAGATTGTAAAGAAAGATATCACGAGAGCGATTGCGATCTGAAGCAAAGGCAAGATAACGACCATCACTACTATAAGCAGGAAATTCATCAGGTCTGTTACTATTGAGTCCACCTGTGATAATTTGTGGTGGTGAGGTAAATTGATTCACACAGCCAGTCGCAGTTAATCCTACCATAATAATTAAAATAATTAGTATCTTGTTATTTGTTATTGGTTGTTGGTTATTTGTTATTGGTTGTTGGTTGTTCGTCATTTATTATTTATGATTTGTTATTAGTTGTAGACAATGGGCTGCCATCCCATTCTTATTGTAGGACAGGCATCTTGCCTGTCAGTATCACCGTTGTTTATAATTTGTGACCAAACCAAAAACCAGTGGGGAGTGGGGAGTGGGG
>NZ_JAMZMM010000604.1 GCF_024178385.1 Limnofasciculus baicalensis BBK-W-15
CTCCCCACTCCCCACTCCCTCAAAAAAAGGAGGTTTAAAATGGACGGATTATTCGGTTGGTTGATTGTATTGGCTCTTGGCGGCTCCGGTATCGCCAGCACAGTTAAGATTATTAATCAAGGGAACGAAGCCTTGGTAGAAAGATTAGGTAAATATAGTGGTAAAAAACTGCAACCTGGTCTTAACATTATTATTCCCGTCTTAGATCGAGTAGTATATCAAGAAACTATTCGGGAAAAAGTATTAGACATTCCACCTCAGCAATGTATTACTCGCGATAACGTTGCCATCAGCGCAGATGCAGTGATCTATTGGCGGATTGTGGACATGGAGAAAGCCTACTATAAAGTAGAAAATCTCCGATTAGCTATGCAGAACTTAGTCCTTACCCAAATTAGAGCAGAAATGGGTAACTTAGAACTAGATCAAACCTTTACAGCCCGCTCGGAAATTAATGAAACATTGCTGCGAGAATTAGACGAAGCTACCGATCCTTGGGGTATCAAAGTTACCCGAGTAGAATTGCGAGATATTGTTCCTTCCAAAGCAGTACAAGAATCCATGGAATTGCAAATGTCAGCGGAACGTCACAAACGAGCCGCAATTTTAACTTCTGAAGGAGAAAGAGAAGCAGCAATTAATAGTGCCAGAGGTAAAGCAGAAGCCCAAGTTTTAGATGCAGAAGCACGACAAAAAGCAGCAATTCTAGAAGCGGAAGGCCAACAAAAAACGATTATTCTTAAAGCTCAAGCGGAACGTCAACAACAAGTTCTCAAAGCCCAGGCGACTGCTGAAGCATTGCAAATTGTGACAAAGAGTCTGCAAAACGATCCTACTGCTCGCGAAGCCCTCCAGTTTTTACTTGCTCAACATTATTTAGATATGGGTAAAGTTATTGGCAGCAGTGGTAGCAGCAAGGTAATGTTTATGGACCCTCGTAGTATCCCCGCGACTATGGAGGGAATACGCTCAGTTATTGGAGATGGAAATAACAATAATTCTGAGCGGTAAAGAGGTAGGGAGTAGGGAGTGGGGAGTAGGGAGTGGGGAAGAATTTGAGCCAATGCGACTCTTTTTCAGAATATACAATTTCAATGCGTAGCAGCGTATGAAATACACTTCAAAAACCCGGTTTCTTGAAGAAACCGGGTTTTTCTTTAACTCACGCAGCAGTAAATAACTTCTCCATTCCTTCTGTGTAAGGTTGTACCAACTTCATTTGTTCCGGCTTGACGCGAAGTTTAATTTCTGCAACCAGCAATGGTAGTAATTGTTCTACAAGTGCCCAAGTTACATTAATACTGGGAAAAACCATCTTACAAAGGGGTAATAATTCTTGTTCAACTGAAGATGTATTTCCTTCTAAAACGCACAGCCATAGATAACCCTGAAACATTTCCACATCTCGAATACTAGACGCTCTTACTACTGGTGCATCTAATTCTCCACGGAGACTGCGATGATTAGGGTTCAATCGCACAGCTTGACGATGAACAGATTTGGCAATATCCATTGATGCAGGTAATAATTGCTGGACAATTCCCAATGTCGGTGAATTGATTTCGTGTTTAGCTGCTGCTAGACAAACTCGTTGCCAAGGTATGCAAACTTGCTCTTCCACAAACTTGAAGTAAGGACCAATTAATATTTTCTCCGAAACAGTCAGTCGATTAATTAATAGCCTGCTGCTTAGGTGAAACTGAGTAGACATAAAACCAATAGCACGAGAGTCTTTTGATGATACATATTGTTGTCTGAGTTGTTGATAAATTCCTTCTATTGCTTTGACTAACTGTTTTAACGTTGATAATTCTAGTCCCGGCATAGTGCGCAACCCTTGGACATAAACTGAGAAATCAACAGTCGCCGCCTTGGATATTTCTGCAAGAAATGTGGGTGGAGGAGATTGCTGCTTGTAAACCTCCAGAACCGTATCATAAATCTGTCCAACTAATTGAGCAATACACTGACTTTCCCACAAATTCACAATATTGGGAATATAAGAAAACAACGCACTCGTTTGGATACCCGCACACTTACAGTTGATTTCTACTAAACGATTGAGCTTGGCAATTGTCTTCTCTCTCCCCTGTAGAGATGCCGTTTCAATCAACTCACTTGACATAATCTTGCTATTTTCGAGGGAGAGACTTGATAAGTCAGGTGTGTAGCGCTTGGACCACAGCGTTACTAGACGTTCAACTGGGGCTTTGTTAATGATGTCCGTCGCAAACAGCATGATTTTTTTCGGTTAATGGATTCAGGATATTGCCTAGAGCCAAAATTCAAGATTTGAGCGTAGATAAAAAAGGAGAGAATTGTCAAGTCAACGTCTCTCATCATCCCGGCTTTTTTCAATAT
>NZ_JAMZMM010000145.1 GCF_024178385.1 Limnofasciculus baicalensis BBK-W-15
TCATACTTCACTGGTGGGGAGTGGCGAGGTTAGGACAGTTTGTCAAGACTCATGCGGATTTGTTGCTCTCGCAGATTAAGTTCCGCAATCAGTTGAGCTTCCTGAAGGACAACTCCACCTTGAGTGATTTCTTCACCAGCTTTAATTTTTTGAGCCATTTGGTAACAAACCTGACATTTTCCTAAAATTCCCAGGAGGGATGGCGTGAATTTACCAAACAGTACTTCGTCTTCTGGAGCAAACCCATTGCGATCAATTCTGGTAGATAAATCGTCTTGAGGGTTTCGCTCCCCCTTCAACTTATTGATAAATTGGACAATCGCCACCACCTCATGTTGCTTGTTCAACAAAGGCCAAGCCAAAATCGTGTAGGTGCGGTAACCTGTTTTGAGATCGGTCTTCTTGGCCTGTTCGGAGCGAGGATCGTCATAGACATCAAAAGGCATATTGATCACTTTACCTTTTGTAGCAGCCAGACCTACAATTCCTTTATTCATGGGAACGTCAATCATCAGAGAGCCACCCGCCCCATCTTCAGCAATCAGGGAACCGACTTCTTTGCTTTGTTGATCGATTAAAAATATACTAGTGCGATCCGCACCAATTAAATTTCCTGCTTTGCGGGTAATTTGGGCCAACATTTGACAGAGGGTAGCAACTAGAGTGTTGATTGCCTCGTCAACGGTACGGCTTTGAACAGTTCTAATTGGTTTAATAATAGTTGTGCTGTCGGTTTTGCTCCAAGTTTCACTTGCAGGATTAGAGAAAACCATATTCTCCCGTACATCCAATCCCGCGACTTCTCGCCAATTCAACTGCAATATCTGACAAATTTCTAGAAAGTTTGTCCGATTGACGGGTTGGCCTTTGAGGAATAGGTTATCAATGACAAGGGAGAGAGAGCGCCCCAATGCTTCATTGGAGTTGATCTCTTGCTGTTGACTCTTATTCCTCCAAGCCAGTTGAACGTCTTGGATATGTTTAGGATGCACACTCAATGTTTTGTACATATCTGAGCATCGTAACTTTACATGTGTCATAATGCTATAACTATCTGGCTGTAAATGCAGCAATTGATATAAATTATTTTTTGAGTTATTTTAACTCACAACTTGCACCGCAGCTCGATCGCTGCTTGGGTGGGTATTCTTGAAAATAAGACAAGATCTGATATAAAATCGAGAGTTTGAGATCTATCGCCTTGTCCAGAAATAGGAGTCTACCACCTGTGGTTCTACAAGTTCATCAAAGCATCTACGAAGCTAAAACTACTGAAATTGCGAAACAACTATTAGCCGCAACTGGGCAAAAACGTTCCTTTTTCGCCCAAATCCAAGACCAAATGCGCCTTGATGATAAATTACTCGCTTGGGCAATGGGTAACCCTAGCTTACGGGCGCAATTGTTTCGCTTTATTGATACTTTACCCGCTTTGCGGAGTAAAACCGAAATTGCTCGTCACCTACAAGAATACTTGGGAGATGAGTCTGTAGAACTACCCGCCGCACTGAAAACCCTCCTTAATTTTGCTAACCCCGACTCTATGCCGGGACAGATAGCAGCGACAACTGTCTCCACGGCAGTAGAAACCCTAGCCCATAAATATATTGCTGGGGAAACTATTAAGCAAGTAGTCAAAACTATTGAGCGACTCCGTAAAGAAAGAATGGCTTTCACTCTAGACTTGTTAGGGGAAGCAGTCATTACAGAAACAGAAGCTCAATCGTACTTAGAAAACTACTTAGACTTGATGACACAGTTGACCCAAGAAGCCAAAAATTGGTCAACTGTAAAGGAGATAGATATAGCTGATGAGGAAAAATTACCACAAGTTCAGGTATCTGTCAAGCTTACCGCATTTTACTCTCAGTTTGACCCACTAGATGAACGTGGGAGTAAAGGACGAGTTTGCTCGCGCATCCGGACTTTGCTGCGCCGTGCTAAAGAGTTGGGGGCAGCGGTTCACTTCGATATGGAACAATATGTCTATAAGGACATGACCCTCGCGATTCTGAAAGACTTGTTGATGGAAGAGGAATTTCGCGATCGCACTGATATCGGAATGACGCTCCAAGCCTATTTGCGAGACAGTAAAAAGGATTTGGGCGATTTAATTAATTGGGCGAAAAAACGAGGCTATCCCATTACTATTCGTTTAGTCAAGGGGGCATATTGGGATCAGGAAACAATTAAAGCAATCCAAAATCATTGGTCGCAACCAGTCTATAATGAGAAAGCGGCAAGCGATGTTAATTTTGAGGAAATGACTGAGCTATTGCTGGAAAATCATGAGTATATTTATGCAGGGATTGGTTCTCATAACGTGCGATCGCAAGCTAAAGCTATTGCTATTGCCGAACATCTTAATATCCCACGTCGCCGTTTCGAGATGCAGGTATTATATGGGATGGGAGATCCATTAGCAAAAGCTTTAGTTCAGCGTGGTCATCGGGTGCGGGTTTATGCTCCTTATGGGGATTTATTACCTGGGATGGCTTATCTAATTCGGCGCTTATTGGAAAATACGGCTAATAGTTCTTTCTTGCGTCAAAGTTTGGAAGATCGACCAATTGATGAATTATTAGCAGCACCAAAAATATTAGCAGCGGATGGGGCAGCGGATGGGATACTGGTAAAAGATGGGATAACGGATGGGAGAACGGATGGAACGGATAAATTATCCGCTATTGGAGCAAATTTGCCTCTCACAGATAACTCATCCGCTGCCAATTTTCTTAATGCGGCGGATACTGATTATGCGCAGGTGAAGGCAAGAGAGGTAGGATGGGCGGCTTTGAAGGCTGTTCGTCAAGAATTGGGTAACGTTTATTTGCCTTTAATTGATGGTAAGTATGTAGAAACAACGGAAACAGTTACTTCGGTAAATCCTTCTAATTTTAGTGAAGTTGTTGGTAAAATTGGACTGATTTCTATTGAACAAGCGGATATGGCATTGGCAGCGGCAAAGGCTGCTTTTCCTGGCTGGCGGAAAACTCCTGCAAAGGTACGAGGAGATATTTTGCGGAAGGCGGCAGATTTGATGGAAAATCGTCGTGCTGAATTATCGGCTTGGGTATGTTTGGAAGTGGGGAAAGCTCTACGGGAGGCTGATGCTGAGGTTTCGGAGGCGATTGATTTCTGTCGCTATTATGCTTTGGAAATGGAACGACTGGAGCGAGGGTATAGTTACGATATCGCTGGTGAAAATAACCGCTATATTTATCAGCCGCGCGGGATTGCTTTGGTAATTTCTCCCTGGAATTTTCCTTTGGCTATTGCTACGGGGATGGTTGTTGCTGCATTGGCGGCGGGAAATTGTACTTTACTGAAACCAGCAGAAACTTCGTCAGTAATTACGGCAAAATTAACGGAAATTTTGGTAGAGGCTGGGATACCGAAGGGGGTATTTCAATATGTGCCTGGTAAGGGTTCCCAAGTGGGGGCTTATATGGTGAAGCATCCCGATGTTCATTTGATTGCTTTTACTGGCTCCCAAGAAGTAGGTTGCCGAATTTATGCTGATGCGGCAATATTACAACCAGGTCAAAAACATCTCAAACGGGTGATTGCTGAGATGGGTGGGAAGAATGGGATTATTGTAGATGAAAGTGCAGATCTCGACCAGGCTGTGGCAGGTGTGGTGCAATCTGCTTTTGGTTATAGCGGTCAAAAATGTTCGGCTTGTTCGCGAGCAATTGTGGTAGAATCGGTGTATGATGCTTTTGTGATGCGGTTAGTAGAAGCGACGCGATCGCTAAATATTGGATTGGCTGAAGATCCTGGTACGAAAGTAGGTCCGGTGATTGATGGGAAGGCACGCGATCGCATTCTGGATTATATTGAAAAAGGACGTACTGAAGCTGAAGTTGCTTTAGAAATGCCTGTACCGGATACGGGTTATTTTGTCAGTCCAACTATCTTTAGTAATGTTTCTCCCGATGGCAAGATTGCTCAGGAGGAAATATTTGGTCCAGTTATCGCTGTGATTCGGGTGAAGGATTTTCAAGAGGCGCTCAAGGTGGCAAATGGGACTAATTTTGCTTTGACTGGCGGCTTATATTCTCGTACTCCTTCTCATATTACTCAGGCTTCGGCGGAATTTGAAGTGGGTAATTTGTATATCAATCGCACGATTACCGGGGCAATTGTGGCGCGACAACCTTTTGGTGGCTTTAAGCTTTCTGGGGTTGGCTCTAAGGCGGGAGGTTCAGATTATTTACTCCAATTTTTGGAACCCCGTGTGGTGACTGAGAATATTCAGCGCCAAGGTTTTGCTCCGATTGAAGGGGTGGATTAGGGAATGGGGAAGAGAGTTTTGAGTTTTGAGTTTTGAGTTTTGAGTTTTGAGTTTTAAGTTTTCTCCTCTGCTCAAGACTTCCCTTGTCTTCCTTGTCTTCCTTCAGGGGAATGGGGAAAAGATAGATAATTTTATTTTCCTTGCAAATTGGGTTAAGCGCTAGCAAGATCCAGCCTACATTCCTCTGTAAAATAGGGAAAAGCGATAGCTCTCGCTCAAGCTTGTTATTCATATCGCAGCTTGTCGAAATCTCTGGACATAACCATGCCCTACAGCCAATTTAAAACCATCGCTCAAACTAAAGCTGCTTTTCAACTGACTATCGTTGAAGGGAGTCGCTTTTTGCCTCAAACTCCTCCAGTTACCCCCTCCCAGAGTTTCTCAGACTACTTACAGGAAACTTTGCCGATTGTGGCTACTTCTGGTAGTGAAAAAGCTCGTTCGGAAGGTATTATCTATCCATTATTAATTGATGTCAGGAGATTTCTCAATCGCCAAGTCAGTCTTTTCTCTGGTGAAGACTTCAATGTTGATGAATCGGTTGGCCTTAATGGGGTATGCGATTTCTTGTTGACTCGTTCAACAGAAGTGTTGGAAATTGAAGCACCAGCGGTGGTTATCGTGGAAGCAAAAAAGACAGATCTCAAATTGGGCTTTGGACAGTGTATTGCGGAAATGGTTGCGGCTCAACGCTTTAATCAGGAACAAGGACAACCCATTTCAACTATCTATGGTAGTATCAGTAATGGTAATCAGTGGCAATTTCTCAAGTTGGAAGGTACGACTGTCTTCATTGATTTAGCAGTCTATTCCTTACTACCAGTTGAGAGAATTATTGGTGATTTTGTTTGGATGGCTCAAGCCCACTGACTTTTGAATGGGTGACTTTTGACTTTTGCTATATCTCTCACCATTTTTACCTTATGCAGTTTTATTCTTAATTCTTAACATTGTGTCTCCTCTGTAGCTGGATAATGAATTTAAGTTTAAGTTTTCCCACCTTCTCTAAAAAAGTAGTTAAACTAAGTTGATATCGAGTCCGATAAGGTTATTCAAGGTAACAAAAGCTGAATAACGGAAAACCAGAATTAGTTGTACGGTTTCCCGCCCAAGCTGGAAAAAAAGACCATAGTTTCGGACTTAATAACACGTACCTCCCACAGGGAGGATATTATGCACAAGTCCACAGATTCCAATCGATTGCAAAAACAGTCTAAAACTCTCAAAACTCCTATCCTGAAGCGCGTCGCCGCCTCGTTAATTACGACACTAGCGCTAACTAGTATAGGAGTAGGAGTAAAACAAGCGCAAGCAATTCCCACAGATGTTTCAGCAACCTCAACAGTTGCTAAATCGACACCGAAGGCAATTAAAACTAACTTAAACATTACGCCTATCGCCCAATTACCTGCCAATACCCCTCAATATCAAAGTATGCAGATGTTTGATATTGGGGGATTGATTCCCCTGATTGTAATCGGAGGGGTGATTATTATTGTCCCTTTGGTTTTTGGTGGATTAGTAGTAATTGGGGAAAGGGAAGTAGGGATTGTTGTTAAGAAATTTTCACTTTTAGGTAAGGGTTTACCACCGGGACATTTAATCGCTTTAGAAGGAGAGCCGGGATATCAAGCGGATACCCTGGCACCAGGTTGGCATTGGGGTTATTGGCCGTGGCAATATAGTGTTAAGAAAGAAGGAGTTACTGTTATTCCTCAAGGGGAAATTGCTCTGATTGTTGCCGCAGATGGCGGCTCAATTGCACCGCAACGGATTCTGGCAAAAATTCTGGCTTGCGACAATTACCAAGATGCGCGAAAATTCCTCAAAGGAGGTGGCGAAAAAGGTCGTCAATTGGGTATTTTGACTGGAGGAACTTACCGAATTAATACCGCTTTATTCACTATAATAACTGCTGCTAATGCTGGACAGCATGGGATGAAACCCGAACAATTGAAGGTGTGCAAAATTGCCCCAGATAAAGTGGGAATTGTCACTACTTCTGACGGCGAGGCGATTGAAGATGGGGAAATTGCAGGTCCAATTATCCCAGATCACGATCACTTTCAAAATGCCCAGAAATTTATTAATGGTGGAGGCAGACGGGGTTTACAAGAACAAGTGTTATTATCGGGTTCTTGGAACTTGAATCCTTGGTTTGTCGGGATTGAACAAGCCGAGATGACGGAAATTCCGATTGGTTATGTTGGCGTGGTGATTTCCTATGTAGGGAAAGCACAAGAAGATGTCAGTGGGGCAGCATTTACTCATGGAAATTTAGTCAATCCTGGACATAAAGGGGTATGGATTTCTCCTCTTTATCCTGGGAAACATCCGCTAAATACTCGCATTTTGCGAGTAGAGTTAGTCCCAACAACTAATATTGTGTTAAATTGGTCAGGGAGAACGGAACGCCATAGTTATGACTCGAAACTTTCCTCTTTAACTGTTCGTTCAACTGATGGGTTTGCCTTCGATTTGGAAGTTTCTCAAATTATCCACGTTGGCGCTTTAGATGCACCTAAAGTTATCTCCCGTGTGGGCTTGATGCAAAATTTAGTAGACCATGTATTGGAGCCAACAATTGGTAACTATTTCCGTAATTCAGCCCAAGACTATACAGTATTAGATTTTCTGACAGCTCGTTCCGAAAGACAAGCCGAAGCTGCTGATTATATTAAACAGGCACTTCGCGCCTATGATGTTCAAGCAATTGATACCTTAATTGGGGATATTTTACCACCTGCTGAACTGATGCAGACGCAAACAGATCGGAAAATTGCTGAGGAACAAAGGAAGACGTATGAAGTGCAGCAAATGGCACAAACTCAGCGTCAGCAGTTAGTCAGAGAAACGGCAATTGCTGATATTCAGCAAGATTTGGTGAAATCTGAACAAGGGGTAAAAATTGCTGAACTTGATGCTAATGCCAGAATTAAAGAAGCGACAGGTGAAGCTGAATCTATTCGGGTGACAGGTAATGCTCAAGCAGAAGCTTATCACGCAGGTGTGGTGGCTTTGGGTGCGTCGGGGTATACGGCTTTGCAGTTGATGCAGATTATCGGCGATCGCAATGTACGAGTTGTACCTGATGTTGCGGTTAGCGGCAATGGACAAGGTTCTGGTTTAGTTGATGGTTTGTTGGGGATGTTATTGTGGAATGAAACAAGTAAGCAAAATGGGGCGAAAAAACCGCCTGCACCTCCACCAATGACATCGCCTCAACTATCTGAGGATACTCCGCAATCTGTGCCGCAAGCTGCGATTAATTTACAGAATTCTGCGGCGACAAATGCTAAGTCTGGACAGAAGGGTAAAATTGAGCCTTTCTCGGATTTTGATATTGGTTAGTTGTTAGTTAGTAGTAGGGTGTGTTAGTGTATGGTAACGCACCTTACACCATTTGTGAGGCGATCGTTCCTGTTATTGCGCGGGTGGGTAGGTGTTTTTTTTTATATGGCAAAATTTTTGGCTGTATCCTTTATCCCACAAAGGTTTGAAGCATTTACCTTGTTTTTGTCAGCCGCGCAAATCCTGAAACCTTTACCAGAGAAGGTTTTCAGAGTTTTTTTTCTTTGCCTCTTGCCAAAGTCTGGCGCTGAAATGCTAATATTTAATTGAGCCGCGCAACTGTACCTCGAAAACTAAATACTGTATGGGTTTCAAGAGACCGCTGTCGGAATCTCCTATAATCCCTATTAGGGATTGAAACTTCTGGTATGACTTTTGCCGATTCTAATTCAGGCAAGTCGGAATCTCCTATAATCCCTATTAGGGATTGAAACGCTAGAAAAAGCACTTGAAGTTGATGCTAAGAAAGTCGGAATCTCCTATAATCCCTATTAGGGATTGAAACATTTCAACGATCACAGGAAACAAATCAACTAGAAGTCGGAATCTCCTATAATCCCTATTAGGGATTGAAACTAAAAATGCCATAAGTGAGCGTGCGTTGAATGTGATTGTCGGAATCTCCTATAATCCCTATTAGGGATTGAAACACGAAAACCCGCAACTTTACTTTCTGCTTTTTCTAGTCGGAATCTCCTATAATCCCTATTAGGGATTGAAACCCGAAATAGCTTATGGGACATTGCCCAATCAATACTTGCAAGTCGGAATCTCCTATAATCCCTATTAGGGATTGAAACGGTAGATGCGGCTACCAACTCTCGTATCCAACCGATAGTCGGAATCTCCTATAATCCCTATTAGGGATTGAAACACTCGCGCTCAACAGTGGGAGGCAAACCCTGCCAAAGTCGGAATCTCCTATAATCCCTATTAGGGATTGAAACAATAGATTTCATTGCTGGATGGGTGAATTCTTTTGTCGGAATCTCCTATAATCCCTATTAGGGATTGAAACCCTTACTTTTTAATTCGATAGAGAATTGACCGCTAGTCGGAATCTCCTATAATCCCTATTAGGGATTGAAACCGAAACATGGCATCTGAAGGCAAGATCTCTTTTGAGTCGGAATCTCCTATAATCCCTATTAGGGATTGAAACCACGAAACTGTTTGGGATTACTGCGATCGCCATAGTCGGAATCTCCTATAATCCCTATTAGGGATTGAAACTAATTTTTTTGGATCGCAAAAAGTAGTGTTCGTGTCGGAATCTCCTATAATCCCTATTAGGGATTGAAACTGTATCAGGATCGAATATCATCCTCTCCTTTGAGTCGGAATCTCCTATAATCCCTATTAGGGATTGAAACTATTTTCTCCTCTGCGATCGCAACTGCCTTCTTGTCGGAATCTCCTATAATCCCTATTAGGGATTGAAACAGACGTATGTTTTTAGGTTCTCAATATCAATCGTCTTGTCGGAATCTCCTATAATCCCTATTAGGGATTGAAACTCCTTGTAAAGGCTAGGGGAACTATTCTTCTCTGGTCGGAATCTCCTATAATCCCTATTAGGGATTGAAACCATTTATTCGACTAAAAACCCCTGAAGCAAAAGGTCGGAATCTCCTATAATCCCTATTAGGGATTGAAACCAAAATGAGATTATCTTATTTTAAGAAAATAGAGGTCGGAATCTCCTATAATCCCTATTAGGGATTGAAACATCTGAAGCGGGGGGGATATCTGATATATCCTTCGTCGGAATCTCCTATAATCCCTATTAGGGATTGAAACGTGATGTTTCTCTGAGATGGCGTAAGCGATTATTCTGTCGGAATCTCCTATAATCCCTATTAGGGATTGAAACCCCAAAGCTTAATTTTCTGCTCTTTAAGCCACATGTCGGAATCTCCTATAATCCCTATTAGGGATTGAAACTAGCTAATGGGTGTACGGTCACCGTAGATTCGGGTCGGAATCTCCTATAATCCCTATTAGGGATTGAAACATCATTTGTCAACTAAGCCGCAATTTTATAATCGTCGGAATCTCCTATAATCCCTATTAGGGATTGAAACTGAATAACCATAGGGAGAGGGAAGGATAGCCTTTGTCGGAATCTCCTATAATCCTATCAGAGATTGAAACAACAGATCAACGCAATTATGATTTTTATTAATCCCAAAATAGATTGGGCATTCAAAAAAATATTCGGTTCATCGGAAAGCAAAGATATTCTCATCAGCTTTCTCAATGCCCTGGTATATGACGGAAATCCCACCATTGAAGACTTAGAAATTATCAATCCCAACCTCCCACCAGCACTCCAAGGATTGAAAGATACCTACCTGGATGTCAAAGCCAAACTCAAAGATGGCACAATAGTCATTATTGAAATGCAGGTATTAAACGTAGAGTCTTTTGGCAAACGAGTTTTATACAATGCGGCTAAAACTTACGCTTTTCAATTAGAATCCGGACAAGGTTACCGAATGCTGAAGCCTGTCATTTCCTTAACTATAACTGATTTCAATATGTTGGCTAAAAGCGATAGCCTGGTTTCTCGTTTTATTTACAAAGAAGAAAAAACTAATTTACCTTATACCGACAATAACATAGAGTTAGTGTTTGTAGAATTACCCAAGTTTACCAAAGAACTAGCTCAACTGGAAACTATTGCTGATAAATGGATTTATTTTATGAAATATGCCAGAAGCCTGACTGAGGTTCCCGAAACAATGGATAGTATTCCGGCTATTCATAAAGCATTTGAAATTGCCAACCAAGCTAATTTAAGCCGTGAAGAAAGGGAAGAGATAGAAAAGCGAGAAATGTTTATATACGATCAACAAGGTGCTGTATCTTTAGGTAAAGCTGAAGGTAAAGCTGAAGGTAAACAAGAAGAGAAGCTGGCTAACTGATATTGATAAGGATACGGGATTGCTGTATCCTTATCAATATCACCTACAATGAACGAGATTTGCTATTACTTAACAAACAACATTTCCTGATAAGTAGGTAGTGGCCACAAATCATCAGCTACTTCAGCTTCCAAAGCATCAGCATACTTACGCACTTCATCCATCAAAGGACGAATTGTTTGCGAAGCGTACTGCATATGCTCTTCTGTCGAAGCAAAATCATGATTACTTAAAGCATCACTCAATTTGCTGGCATTATCCATCATTGATTTAACCAGCGTTGCTACTTTTTCGGCAGTTTCCTTTTCCAATTCAATACCAACTTCTTTCAAGCCAGCAATCGTGCTGGAAAGATCGGACAAATACCTCAATGCTGCGGGATAAATAATGGTTTTTGCGATACTTATCACCAGTTTCGCTTCGACTTCAATTGCCAGCAAATATTGCTCTGCATATACATCAAAACGGCTTTCTAATTCAACGGGAGTAAGAACACCTGTCTTTTTAAACAAGTCTTCAATGTAAGCTTCCTTCAAAACAGGCAAAGCATCAGCAGTCGTCCGCAAGTTGGCTAAACCTCGTTCTTCAACTGCCATTTTGTGCCATTCCTCAGAATAGCCATTACCACCAAATACAACTGCACCATGTTCGTCCATCACTTCTTTGAGGACATTTTGGATAGCAGCATTAAGTTCAGTTCCTTTCGCCAAATCGCCTTCTAATTTATTAGCAATCCAGTCTAAAGAATCTGCCAAAATTGTATTCATCGCTACCAATGGGCCAGATACAGACTGGCCGGAACCTACGGCGCGAAATTCAAACCGATTTCCAGTAAAAGCAAAGGGCGAAGTCCGATTTCTGTCCCCCGCATCTTTGACGAAAGTAGGCAATGTATCTACGCCTAAATTCATGATTCCTTTGCCTTGAGAATCCTTAACTCCTCCCTGACGAATTTGCTCGAACACATCTTCTAATTGGGAACCCAAATAGACAGATATAATCGCTGGAGGAGCCTCATTAGCACCCAATCGGTGATCGTTACTAGCAGTAGCAACTACAGCACGTAAAAGGGGACCGTATTTGTGAACTCCGCGAATAACAGCACCGCAGAAAACTAAAAATTGTACGTTTGAGTGAGGTGTATCGCCGGGATCTAATAAGTTTCCTTGGGTAGCATTACCGACGGACCAGTTAACGTGTTTGCCGGAACCATTAATTCCTGCAAAAGGTTTCTCGTGCAGCAAGCAGATAAAACCGTGTTTCTTCGCAGTATTACGAAGAATTGTCATGGTTAATTGTTGGTGATCGCTGGCGACGTTTGCTGCTTCAAAAAATGGTGCAATTTCAAACTGACCAGGGGCTACTTCATTATGGCGAGTTTTGGCAGGAATTCCCAGTCGGTACATTCTTTCTTCTACTTCCTGCATGAAGACTTGAACCCGCTCTGGGATTGCACCAAAATAATGGTCATCAAATTGCTGGCCTTTAGCAGGAGGTTTGCCAAAAAGTGTCCGACCTGCTAATAGTAAATCTGGGCGATTGTTGGCAAAGTTAGCATCAACCAGGAAATATTCTTGTTCTGCACCGCAACTGGAATTAACTGGAGCAACTTTATTATTTCCTAACAGCTTTAATACTCTCGTTGCTGCTTTATTCATTGCGGCAATAGAACGTAAAAGCGGCGTTTTCTTGTCTAAAGCTTCACCTGTCCAGGAGATAAAAACAGTGGGAATGCACAAAGTCATTCCATTATCTGTTTCCATTACATAGGCTGGGCTGGTGACATCCCAGGCTGTATATCCGCGAGCAGCAGCAGTGGAGCGAATCCCGCCGTTAGGAAATGAGGAGCCATCGGGTTCGCCTTGTACGAGAACTTTCCCTGCAAATTCTGAGATAACGGAGCCATCACTTTGGACTGAGATGAAACCATCATGCTTTTCAGCCGTGCTATTGGTGAGAGGGTAAAATACGTGGGCATAGTAGAGTGCGCCTTTGGAAATAGCCCAGTCTTTCATCGCTACTGCAACTACATCAGCTACAGAATCATCGAGCTTTTCGCCAGTTTGGATCGTATTTTTTACTGACTTAAAGATACTTTTTGGCAGACTTTCTTGCATCTTGCTCAGACTGAAAACATCTGTTGCCCACATATCTTCCAATCGTTTGGGAGGCTTGGGCGGCATCAGCTTGCGATTGACGATTTGAGAAATTGCTTGAACGCGGGATTCGTTTCCACTCATGGTTATTTCGATTGGGGATTACAGGACGAGTAGTTGTGAAAAAAATAAAGGTTAGTCAAAGTAAATCATCGCTATTCTGGTGGATTTACCCAACATTTTTAGTCGCAGGTAACCGAGAATGCCTTTTTTGGCACGCTTTAAAAGATGAGAGTAGCTCGACGGAATCACTTCGCGGTTTATCTTGGTGACAATTTAGTGTCATATCCGGTTGGATTTCGGTTATTGGCAAGAAAATAGATGACGAGAGTGCGTACTAAGTTGAATCAAAATCATCGATATCAACATTGCACAGATTTATTACCTCATCTTCACCCTGTGGCACACCCAAAGATTCTGTGGGAATCAGTTCCAATGAATTCAGGTCAAAACTACATCTGGTTTGTAACCGTTCAGCGATTTAGAAATCACAAAGAAAAAACTCACACGCGGCTATGGTAAACAAATATTAGTCATGAAAATGTGTCTTATGATACAGAAGGTTATTTTCTTTCAGAGAACATCGATCGCACCGATGCCTGACAACTACTGGTTTTGGCTCCAACGGGGTTGAGTCTGTGGGGAGAGCTGAAAAAGCGATCGCACTTTGGGATGGCTGTGCTTGAGGCACTTTGAGAAGATCGGGCGATCGCTCGCACTTGAGATCGTCGTATTCTTGACATCCTCCTAAATCAGCGCGATCGCGGGAATGTCTTGGCTGATATTAGCAATCCAGTGGAATGGCAGCGAGATTTGCGTCAAGATCGTCCACTTCCAGGTAGGGATGAATAATGCTGCTTGACAGTAATATTATTATCTACGCTTCACGGACAAAAGGAAAAAAAGGGCGATCGCATATTTATTAACTGCTCTTTATGTGATGTTCAACATAAGAGCGCAGCACAGCATTCATCAGAGATTGATAACCTTTTCCTTGGCTTTTAAACCAATCTAATATATCGCTATCAACTCTTAAAGAAATAGCTTGTTTTGTCAGTGGTTTTACCAGTTTTGCTTTTTCCCAAAAATTCACATCTAATTCAGGAATATCAGAGGTATCGATTGCAGATTCTGGAATATTTTCTAATTCTTCAAGTCGTTTCGGCGAGATAGTCATAGTAGGTATTTTTTTCTTGACGAGTGGCTTTTCTTGCAGAGATGATGCGGATAACTTCATTTCTTTCAGTATGTGCTACGGTGACGATAACGACACCCTGTATGGCCCCAATACTGATTTCTCGGATTTCTCCGTAGTCGAAACGCTCATCAATGGCATTAAAAATGATTCCAGTCGCTTTCTGGCGATATACAGCGGTTCCCTCTCTTATGAGGTACAGTAGCAGAAATTAACAAACCAATCGCTTAATTCTGAGGATCAATTAAGTGTACCTCATTACTGCGAAAACCGCTGTAGCAACCCTATTAGCGGTTGCTATAATAGAGATTGAAAAATATTGAAGTGGCTCACACTAGCATATAAAATCTGCAAAAGGTTATTAGCCCTCCTTTGGATTATTAGCCAATAATAGCTGAAACGACGCAATCTCGTCAAGTATTGAGAATTAATTTTAAT
>NZ_JAMZMM010000605.1 GCF_024178385.1 Limnofasciculus baicalensis BBK-W-15
GAGTAAGATGAAGAGTAGATTTTTTCTGGGGTGTATTGGTAGTGTGGTTATTTTAGTGACTTCTCCACTACTGGCGATATTGGCTAATTCTGTTGCTGCTGGTGCTAATCCTGTTGCTGCTATTGCTGATGATAATTCGGTGATTTGGAAGGTGGTATTGTTGGATTTGTTTCAACGGGTGACAGGTGAGTCGCGTCTTCTACCGGGAGGGGGTTCTGAGATTGAACCTGGGATGACTAAGATTACTTTTGTTGATGCTTATGCTCTTGTTAGTTGGGTTTGGGGAGATGGTGGGGGGCAGACGGTTTTGGTTAAGGAAAATGAACGGTGGCGTGCGATTGTTGCTGGGAGTGGGGAGTTAAGATTTAGTACTCTGGTGCAATATAAGATTCCTCGCGATACAGCGCGGAGTCTGATTAATCGCGACAAAGGCGCACCGGAAAAACAACCACCTGTTGCTGATTTGTTCATTGATTTATTGCCGCAACTTCAGGAAAAAACTGATGCTCTCATTTTATTGCCTAGTGAATTACCTATGTCAAAACAGCCGATTTATTTAAGGAGAGAAGTTGCTAGCAGGAGTTATAGAATTAATCTAGTTTTAACACGCAACTGCGATGGTTCTAATCCTTGCACGGTTGGTTCTTTTATCGCTAATCCCGTTGCTCCGGTTTATGAGCCGGGTGATATGTTTATTAAAGATGTCGCTTTGGCGAATTCTATCCGGGGATATTTTACGCCTAGCAGATGCGATGGAGCTTTTTGTACGCCAGCTAAGATTGAGTGGGATTGGGAAGGGTTTAGTTATAAGATTGAGTTGAAAAGGGTTGGTCGAGATGTGAATGAAGAGGAAGTGGTGATGATTGCGATCGCAAATTCTGCTATTATAGCTGGACCTAGGTGAAGATGAAATTTTAGATTTAACTTAATACTATTTATTGAAACGTTTCTGTTCTCCGCGATATCGCACTAATTCTGCTACAAGAGCGAGGGAACCTGATGCTAAAATTAGCATGACACTCAACGCATTTATATCTGGTCTTACTCCCATACGGATACGGCTAAATATTTCCATCGGTAATGTATTTGAACCTGTCCCTGCTGTAAAACTGGCAATGAGGAAATCATCCATACTTAGGACAAAAGATATTAGGCAACCCGCTATAATAGCTGGCATTAATTCTGGTAATAATACTTGAATAAAAGCTTGAAAAGGTGTTGCCCCTAAATCTAGTGCAGCTTCTTCTAAGTGAGGATTGAGGCTGGAAATTCTCGAAGAAACAACGAAAGCAATATAGGAGAGACAAAAGACTACATGTGCCGCTATAATTGTCCAGAGACTTAATGGAGTACCAATTACAGCAAGGAAGACTAAAGTAGCAACTGCGATCGCAATATCAGGAATAATCAGTGGTAAGTAGGAAATTCCCCGATACAATCCCTTCCCAGGAAACTGATAACGGGCTAACCCCACCGCCATCAAAGTGCCGATTACCGCAGAAATAGCTACCGCTACTACTGCCACTGTGAGACTATTTTGTAAGGCTTGGAGGATGCGGGAATCATTGAATAGTTGACTGTACCACTTCCATGTAAATCCCTGCCAATCTGTACTATAGGCAGACTGATTGAAACTATAAAATGTCAATACTAATATAGGAAGGTACATGTAAAAAAACATCAGGAATGAGAAAATTCCTTGCCAGGAGAAGGGGGGTTTTAGTTTGTTATTTGTCATTTGTCATTTGTTATTTGTTATTGGTTATTCGTTATTTGTTATTTGTTATTTGTTATTTGTTATTCGTTATTTGTCAACCGAACTCCGTTGGCGTAGCCTGCGCGAAGCGCATACTCCGAACTCAGGTTTTAGGTGCTAGCTTTCAGTATAGAGTGCCAAAGCGCTTTGGAGTTCATTGGGGATGGGTGTGGCTACCATTTTCTCACCTTGTCTTCGCATACAAGCTGCTTGTTGTTCACCTTTCGCCACTAATTCTTCGCCTTCGTCTGTCATGCGCCAATACTCAAATAGCATGGTGATGCGATTTTGGGTAATATCTCTCAGACGCATACGGATAGCGACGTTATCGAAAGCATAAAGTTCAGAGAGGTAATCGCAGGAAACTCTAACGGTAACGAGAGCAAGTCCCTGTGATAATTCTTTAATTATGCCAGGAGAGCGATCGCGCAGGAACATTTCCCGACATCTTCCTTGCCACAGGATATAGTTAGCGTAGTAAACATTACCAACTAAATTGGTTTCTTCAAAGCTGACTATGTGGTGGTATTCGTATGCTTTCATTTGGGGGAGTGGGGAGTGGGGAAGACAGTTTTGAGTTTTGAGTTTTGAGTTTTGAGTT
>NZ_JAMZMM010000606.1 GCF_024178385.1 Limnofasciculus baicalensis BBK-W-15
GGAGTAGGGAGTAGGGAGTAGGGAGTAGGGAGTAGGGAGGTGGGGAGTGTTGGGGGAGAAGAATCATGAGTGAAAGCCAAAAATTAGTTCAACAGGGAATTCAATACCTGGAATCAGGAAAATTGCCAGATGCAGAAACTTGTTTTCGCCAATTTATACAAACTAATTCTGATAATCCAGATGCTTGGCATCTACTAGGTATTGTTTCTGCACAGAAAAAAGAGTATTCCCAAGCTATTGAGCAAATCATGCGGGCAATTCAACTAAACCCAAAGGAAGCTCTTTTTTACAATAATTTAGCTAATGTTTATCAAGATAAAGGAGATATTGAAGCGGCAATCTCCGCTTTTACCCACGCACTAGAATTAGCCCCTCAATCGTGGGATATTTACTATAACTTAGGAATTCTGTTTGGAATAAAAAATGATTTTGATTCAGCGATTAAATTTTTAGAAACCTTTGTCAAAGCCCAACCCCACCATGTTGAAGGACATACTAACCTAGGAGTCGCCTACGGAAAAAAAGGAGAAACTGAGAAGGGGATTGCCGCCTTTGAAAAAGCCCTAGCCCTCAATCCCAACCAAGTTAATACATTAAACAATTTAGGTAATGCTTACATTGAATATGGAGAATTAGAGAAGGCAATCTTATCTTGTCAAAAAGCCATCGAACTAGAGCCTAATTACGCTGAAGCGCATTATCATTTAGCCCTAGCCCTACAAAAACAAGATCGGTTGACAGAGGCAGTTAAATCATATCAAAAAGCCCTAGAAATTCAATCAAACTATCCTAATGCACTGAATAATTTAGGAAATGTATTTAGCAGTCAGGGCAGGTTTAGTGAGGCAATAGAATCTTACCAAAAAGCATTAGAAATTGAACCAAAACTTAGAAATACCCTCTACACTTTAGGAAATGTATTCCTCTCTCAAGGTAGAACTAATGAAGTTATCCAATCCTATCAAGGGGCTTTTAACATCGATCCTCAATTTATTATTGCCCGGAGTAACTATGTCTTTAGTCTGAATTATAGCGATAGTCATCAACCAGAAACTATTTATCAAGAACATCAAAAATGGGCAGAATTATATGAAACTCCCTTAGCTAAGTTAATTCCCCAGCACCCCAATGTACCTAATCCAGAGAAGAAAATCCGCCTGGGCTACGTTTCCGGTGATTTCAAAACCCATTCTGTCGCTTTCTTTATCGAATCTATTTTAGCTAATCATAATCACCAAAAGTTCGAGATTATTTGTTACTCGAACACAAACCAAAGGGATAGGGTTACAACACGATTAAAAGCATTGGCTGATGGTTGGCGACAAATAGAGACAATGGGCGATGAGAAAGTCGCTGAATTAATCCAACAAGATGAAATCGATATATTAGTAGATTTGTCAGGACATTCAAAGGATAATCGTTTACTAGTATTTGCTCGTAAACCTGCTCCTATACAAGTTACCTATTTAGGCTACCCCAATACCACCGGGTTAAAAAATATTGACTATCGACTTACTGATGGTTACACTGATCCTTTAGGAGAAACAGACCATTTATATAGTGAAACTCTCATCCGTTTACCCCATGGTTTCCTCTGCTATACCCCCCCTCAGCGATACTCCAGATGTGAGCCTACCGCCCTGTTTAACTAAAAAACATATTACCTTCGGCTCCTTTAACAACTTTGCTAAAATTACTCCTGCGGTGATTCATTATTGGAGTGAAATTCTTAACTCTGTTCCCGGCTCCAGAATAGTTCTTAAAAATAACTATAATTTCGATCAAAAAAGTGAATACTATTGGTATGAATTACTCAAAAAAGGTGGCATTGATAAAGCTAATGTAGAATTAGTGAGTAGGCTCCCGGATAGCAAACAGCATCTAGCTTTTTACCAAAATATCGACATTGCCCTCGATATTTTTCCCTACAATGGCACAACGACAACCTGCGAGGCTTTATGGATGGGAGTTCCCGTTATTACCCTAGCAGGTAAAACCCATGTGTCAAGAGTTGGTGTAAGTTTATTATCAGTTATTGGGTTAGAGGAGTTAATTGATCACTCTCCTGAAGAGTATGTTCAAAAAGCTGTCGCTTTAGCCAATCATCAACAGCGACTGGAAGAATTGCGATCCACCCTACGCCGCCGGATGCAATCAGCCCCGCTGACGAATGCCAGCTTGATTGCTCAATCTTTGGAGGATGCCTATCGGCAGATGTGGCGGAATTGGTGCGATACTCAAGACTCTGTTAAGGTATCTAGTCAAGAGCTGCGATCCCTACAAATTACAGGAGAAAAAGATATAGCAACCGCCAAGGCGGTTAGGACGCAAGGCGTAGAACATCATCGACCGCA
>NZ_JAMZMM010000146.1 GCF_024178385.1 Limnofasciculus baicalensis BBK-W-15
ATCCGCACGTATCGGGGCACAAACGGAGTCCGTTCAAAGATTAGCCGCAATCCTTTAGATGTCGCTTTTATTTGGAGCATATCTTCGAGACTAGAAAGAAGGCGATATAAGTCACAAATTGTTTCATTTAAGGTAACCCTACCTGCTTCAATCTTGGACATTTCTAAAATATCGTTGATCAATTCTAACAAATGCTCACCAGAACGCATTACAATGGCTAAGTGTTCCTGCTGTTCCGTAGAGATAGTGCGATCGCGATTCATCAGTTGAGTAAAGCCGAGAATTGCATTAAGTGGTGTTCTCAATTCGTGGCTCATATTCGCCAGAAATTCGCTTTTGGCGCGGTTGGCGGCATCGGCGGTTTCTTTGGCTTTAGCTAGTTGAACTGACTGATATTGAATCTGAGCAAATAGTTCTGCTTGTTGCAATGCTACTCCCATTTGATTGGAAATTTGCTCTAGCAATCTAATATCTTCAGGCTCCCATTTACGAGTTCTAGAATTTTGATAAGCACTGAGCAATCCCCAGAGTTTGTTAGTGGTAAAAACTGGCACAATTACATAAGCTTTAACTTGAAATTGCTCCAGAATATCTAGGTGACATTGAGCATAACCCATCTGATAGATATCATTTATGACTGAGTATTCCCGATTTACATACCTGCCACCTTGAGTTTCTTGTAAATAGGTATCTACCCAAATAGAGGCAATACCTTCACCCACTAAGGGAACCCACTCTGGGCTGATAGACTCGCAAACAAACTCCCCACTCCAGTCAGGATTAAACTGATATACAGAAACGCGATCGCATTTTAGCAATTGCCCCACCTCTTGGGTAGTTGCCCTTAAAATAGTATCTGTATCTAAAGTTTGGCGTATTCTTTCGATCATTTGGGCAATTGTTCTCTCCCTCTGTGCCATTTCCTGTAGGGATTCCTCGGCTTTTTTCCGTTCGATTACCAGGGAGGTTAGTCTAGCCAGAGATTCGATAATTTTTAATTCGTTTTCATCAGGGGAGCGCACTTTGGAAAAATATAAGGCAAAGGTTCCCACAACTTTGCCTTTATCTGAGATAATTGGCTCAGACCAACAGGCTCGCAAATTGTATGGTAAAACCATTTCTTTAAATGGTGCCCACAAGGGATCGTTTCCGATATCTTCCACAATTACTCGCTTACCAAAATAAGCAGCCGTACCGCAAGAGCCAACCATTGGACCAATCGGTAATGGATCGATTGCTGCTACGAAGGATGGGGGAATTTGTGGACTCACAAATGGACGCAAATGAAGATTATCTTCTGCCATCAAGAGAATTGATGAATACATTCCAGGTGTCAATTTATCGACTTGATCGGTTAATTCTAGCAATACTTCATGCAAAGATTGACCCTGCGCCACCATTTCCAGAACCGTTTTCTGAATGTTCTGTAATAACTCTCTTTGATTCCTTTCTGTCACATCTCGCAAGGAGATAAGATAAGAAGATTTATTTTCCCAGGTAATGTCTACCGCCCGCATTTCAGCGACGATTAATTTGCCAGAGGGACGAATGATATGTACCTCTGTTGCTTCCTGATTAATGATGGGTACGCCTACAGATGTACCTAAAAGTTCTTCTTCGGATCGTCCGAATAATTTTGTCGCAGCAGTATTGACAAAAAGTACTTGATGAGTATCTTTGTCTTGGACAACCAAGCTTTCAGAAATTGTCGAAACAATTTGAATTAAATGTTGTTCGCTTTGTGTCAAATTTTTAATTAATAAAGATGAATCTTTAGACCAAGTCATATCTTAAGAATCATGTTACTATTTTACCGTAATATTTATTTATATTATATATTTATTTGTACGAGATAGATACCCGACTTCTTAGAGAAGTCGGGTATCTGGGGTGTTATACAGCAGATTCCAGATTTATCCAGTATACAATAGAAACCCGGTTTCTTAAAGAAACCGGGTTTCTGAGTCCCTCACATACCTTAAAATTGCTGTATTTCAAAAAGTAGTCAACTCCGGTACAACAACTTTAGACTCCACCACTTTCAGCGGTTTTAATCCTTTCACCCCAATCGGCTCAATCTCCTTAATCTCCTTAATCTCCTCAATAGATTCAAGCAGAGTAGTTTTTTGTGGAAACTGAATTCCATGGAGATAAGCATACCTTCCCCGTTTAGCGATTAATTCAGCATGAGTGCCCATTTCCAAGATTCTACCTTCTTCCATGACTATAATTAGATCGGCATTGTAGATAGTAGAAAGCCGATGTGCGATCACTATACTGGTGCGATCTTTTAAAAGCTTCTGCAACGATTCTTGAATCAGGCTTTCCGACTCTGTATCTAGGGCAGAAGTAGCTTCATCTAGTACAATAAATTGGGGATTTTTAACCAATACTCTGGCGATCGCTAAACGTTGTCGTTGTCCCCCCGATAACTTCAATCCCCTTTCGCCAATAATTGAATTATACCCTTCCGGAAAGCTCATAATAAATTGGTGAGCATTTGCGGCTTTGGCTGCGACTTCAATCTCCTCATCGGTAGCGTCTAATTTGCCGTAAGCGATATTATCCCGAATCGTACCGTAGAGGAGCAATGTTTCCTGAGAAACAATACCAACACGATCTCGAAGTGAATCTAAGGTAACATCTCGCAAGTCATAAGCATCTAATAAAATTCGTCCCTTTTGCGGATCGTAAAAGCGCATGGCTAGTTTAGCAACTGTGCTTTTTCCCGCCCCAGAGGAACCAACTAAAGCCACCGTCATTCCCGGTTGAATTTCTAAATTAAACTCGTGTAAAACAACTTGACCATTATGACTGTAAGCGAACTCAACATTCTCAAAAGTAACCTTTCCTTGAAGGTTAGCAATTGCCACAGCGTCTTCTTTTTCTGTTACCTCTGGTTTAATATCTAAAATTTCAAAAACCCGATCGGATGCTACTATTGCGCGTTGCATAATATTCATCACTTTACTAAACCGTCGGATGGGTTGATTCATTTGACTAATATAAGCGAGAAACGCTGCTAATTCACCGATAGTCAAACGTCCAAGCATTACTTCACTCGAACCAAAAACCACAACAATTAAAGTGCCGAGGTTATTCAAAATACCAATAACTGGAAAAAACAGCGACCACAAACGAACAGCACGAATGTTAGCATCCATATAGTGGCGACTGTAATCAGCGAATCTGTCTATTTCATACTGCTCGTTCCCAAACGACTTAATGATATTGATATTAGAGATTGTATCTTGGATATGACTGTTAATTGCTGCACCTGAAACCTGAACATCCCGATAAGCATCCCGCATCCACTTGCCAAACACCTGACTCAAATAAATCATCAGAGGCCAAGTTACTAAAACCATTACTGTTAGTTGCCAATCAGTACTAAAAAGATAAACCGAAATGGCAACAACTGTAATACTATCTGCGAAGATTTCGGGAATATCCGCTGTAATTAAATTCCCCATCGCATTGACATCACCAGACAACCGGGACATTAAATCTCCTGTCCGCCGATTGTCGAAAAAGCTGATGGACAGCTTCTGAATATGTTGATAAAGATCGTTCCGAATGTTATTTAGGATTCGATGTCCAAACAGAGACATCATGTAACTGCGGAGAAAATTAAATACTCCCACTAATAGGGAAACCAATAAAATTGCCCCACCAATCCAAGGTAATTGGTCGAAATTTTTACCAGGAATGACTGTATCAATCGCGTAGCGGGTGATTTGGGGAATGAGTACCTGAACAAAGGAAAGGCAGAAAATCATTACTATTGCGATCGCAAACGGTAATTTATTCTGCCAAATGTATACCCACAAACGCTTGTAGAGTTTCTTAACCGATCTATTGATCTGTACGTCACCATTTTTATTTTCGGCAATCTTTTGAAGTACGTTTGCTTGCACTGAATCCTTCCTCAATTAATTAAAGTAAAAGGTAAAGATGGGGAATGGTAAAAGGTAAAATAAATGACTTTAATCAAGTATTCATTCCCCATTCCCTATTTCCCATTCTCCTTTCTAAAATTTCTTTCTTACTACTTCTTCACACCGCCAGCATTTTCTTCAGGATAGATTTTTTAGACATTACCGGAAATTCTTCCCGTAAAATTGACCGTTCCAAAAATGGACACAACACTTCCCACCCTTCACCCCCACAAATATTAAAAACCAATAGGGATTCCGGGCGATCTTTAAAATAGTCCAGCACGTTTTTGTGGTGCAAATCGTAGACATAAGCCAATCGATCTGCATTGAAGGTATATGTGCCGTAAACTGCTAGACGCAAAAAGCGTCTTAATCGCATTTTATCTTCATTATCTGGGTTTGTGTCAAATACAGGTTTATTGTGCCAGTGGGCTTCTATTCCTTTGAGCCAAGATTCTTTCTGCCGCACTGTGAGGATAAACTTACTGTTGGGAAACAGTTGATCTAGTTGCGGGTAATAGGGCACTACAGTAATATCGGTTATACCATCGCAATCCTGCAAGATTGACAAATCATAATTAGCTGCCATTAACTCCTGCAATGTTGTTGTACCATTGGGATAATGAACGATATTAAATCCCAGTTGATTTAAGGAGATGGTGAGGCTTTTTGTTCCGGTACGGCTTAATCCAATGCCAAAAAATTTCATAGGTTGAGAGGTGATAGATTAGAGAAATTTTCGCTAAGGCTTTTGAATGGGTGACTTTATTCCCCATTTCCTAATTAACTCAATCCTTACTTTTAAAAGGAAAAGGGGCATCCACAAGAGGCGATTTAAAAAATGGACAGAGTTTTTCCCATCCTTCCCCACCGCAAATATCGATAATTAACAGAGATTCTGGTCTGTCTTTGAAATATTCCATGACAGTTTTATAGTGGAGATCGTAAATATAAGACAATCGCTCTCGATTAAACTTATAAGTGCCAAATATAGCAACACGCTGGAGTATCCTGATTTGGTTTTTTGGCTCGTTATCTAAGCCATCTCTTATATCTTTAATCTGCCATGTTTCTTCAACCGACTTAAGCCATGATTCCCGATCGCGAACAGTTAAAATAAACTTGCTATCAGGAAACATTTGATCTAATTGAGGGAAAAATGGAGCAACAGCAGTAGCAGTTATTCCATCAAACTCATTGAATATAGACAGGTTATATTTACCCGCCATCAACTCCTTGAGTATTATCTCTTCATTTAGAGAATGGAGTACATGGATACCTAGCTGATTTAATGCCATGGTTAAGCTGGCATTCTCCGTATTGGCCATCCCGATCCCAAAAACCTTCATCGTCTTACTGCTAAAACGTTGTTGGCTATTGAAGTTGGCGATTAAATCCCATGCTTCTTGTAAACTGAATGGTTCTTTTTCTGAGATATTCTGTTTCTCCAACTCGCGAATGGCAATTTCTGGTAAATTTTCAATAAATCTTGCCATCTCTTGGGGGGAAGCATTACTAGCAACGATTTTTCTGGCATACTCTACTGCATAATTTGCCACTTTAAAGTCCAAATCATCCCCTTGCAGTTGCCATTCTTCTTGATGAAAATTTAATTTTTGTTGATGATATTCCGTGCGACTCCTTAATTCCCTCAAGGCATATTTTGCAAATATTTCCCGATAATACTGAAAAAAATCATGGAAAATTTTGAAGGGTTTAAATATCTTCCCTAGGTTCATTTCCCTCAGTGCTAAAGCCCTCAATCTCGATTCTGGGCGCAATACATATTTAGCATCATCTTTTGGTACGGGAATCTCTGCCATGGCGCGGATTACATCAATCCGCGTGATATGGACTCCACAATGAATGTTACCCCGGAATTTATCCAAAACGTAACAGTCTAGATATGGAAAGTTATTTTGTTCCAGGAAGGGAATCATATCCTCCATAATCAAACAATCCGCATCGACGGCGATGACGAAATCGCAATCGTAGTCAATTGCCAGCATTTGCTGTACTGCTTTAGCAAAGGGTTTAACATTATTAAGAATATGAACTCGATCCGGCTGGATCTGTTTAATCGCTAAATCTAAGGAAGCTTCAGCGGTTCTTTCCCCAACGCTTCTAAATACCAAATCTATTTTTTTCATTTCTTAAAAACCCCATTTCATTTCTTCATTTTCTTGGCCTACTATTTCTTCAAATAAGCGTTTGCTATTGGGATCTAGTTCTTCCATCCAGCGCAAATCTAAGCTAATTCCTAAGCTGCGATCTTGATAATAATAGCTGTTTTTTTCTGAAAGACTGACGATTGGCTCTTTGATTTTTTCGGTTTGCGCTTTGGTGACTAAAAACTGAGTACCGTCGTTACCGCCAAGGGGATGATGTTCTTGTTGGTAGTAATGGAGCATCTCCGGTTGATAGTCAATTTCTAAAAAGTCACAAAGATTCCGCGTAACTGTTTCTGGCTGAGTAGCTAATTCTTCATAACGGATTTTGATTTTTTTATGTTCAAAGCTTTGGAATAGCTCCTTTGTCAGTTGAATCTGGGTACGCCAGCTTTCAATTAATTCCTTAATATCTTTGTCAGGATATTTTCTGATCCGAGAATTGAGAACCGCTCTCCCGTCTCGTTGCAGAAAGATGAGAAAGGGTTGGGCAGTTGTCCGTGCGATCGCAGTTAATTGTTCTTCTAACCATTCCAGATTCTTGGTTGAATCAATCATGATTGGTTTTTCAGTTTTACGGGAGACTTGTTCATAGAGATCTAGGCTATCTGTCAAATTCAAGTCTCCCCACACTCGACAATCAAAACCGCAGATTTTACAGACTCGTTTTTTGATTGGTTTGTTGGGATCGTGCAAAAATCTGCTTTTAGCTGCTTCTCCACAATAAAAACAATCGCTATGACTTCCCAGTATTAATCCTAAAAGAGTAGATCCAGAATGACCAACTCCACAGATAAAATATACTTTTTCGTTCAGTCTCGTTAGTGTATTATTCATCAACATCTTTTAGATTCATTCTGCTCTTGCTAGTTTTATTGGGAGCATCCCGATTGGGAAGAAATGCAAGTCGTATTCTTGCTCCCCCCTTTGATAAGGGGGGCTGGGGGGGTAAAAACTTTGTCAAAAAACGAGTATCTTTGCCAAAGTGGGATGCTCCCGTTTTATTCTACTGGTAATTCTCTATATTACCAATCCTGTCACCATATTTGGTACTCGCTTAGATTTGCTCACCAGCTTCACAAGAAAAGATCGCCTGCGACTACGCCTGCAAGGATCGAGTTCCGCCTAGAGCAATTTTCAGGTATGTGAGTTACAAAGAAACCGGGTTTCTGGGGTATACTCTCAAAGAAACCCGGTTTCTGGGGTATACTTCATCAACCTGCAATCTGCTGTATTTTTAACTAGGGGAACTAATATATTAATAAAAGCGTCTTGAAACAAAGTAAAAGAGACTTAGCCACTGGCGGAAGTTGGTAGTGTTAAGAGTGAACTCGGCTTTACTTGGCAAGATGTGCAACGATTCGATTGGGAGAAATTTATAATATGGGTTTCCAGAAATATTCATCGTATCTGGGTGCTATTGCCTTCACCTTGTCTCTAGAAGTAGTGTCATTTTCACTTGTAATCCCACCGTTGAGGGCACAGCCGACAGAAATCAGTCTTCGCTTCCCCCAATCCCAAGACATCGGCGCACCTGCTAGAAGTGGTGGCGGCGGACAAAGGGGGCCAACGGCTTGTTTGAAAGGGGACTTACCCTTAACCGCTTTGACACCGACTAATAATGGGGTGAAAACTTTGTTAAAAAATCCCAGCTTATATTGGTACGTTCCCGAAACAAATGCGCAGTCGGCAGAATTTATCGTGGTAGACAATAACGGCGATCCAGTCTATTCAACCATCTTTACACTACAGAATGTTCCTGGGATGGTTCAGATTACTTTGCCAGATACAGTAACTTTGACACCGGGGAAGGAGTATACTTGGCACTTTGCCATTATTTGCAATCCCAGAAACCGCGATCGCGATGAATATGTCCGAGGCTTGCTTCTACCAACTACCGCAGATCTTCTGAGCGAAGAATTACGTCAGGAAACTGGACGAGGACTTACCCCTCAACAAAAGGAAATGCTTAACCCCTCGGAGTTGAGGAAAAACTTAGCACAACTGAAGACTAATCCGCAAGAGGCGAAAATACGGCTTCAGGAGCAAGCTAAAGAGTATAGTGAAGTTGGAGTTTGGTTAGAAACTCTAACCATTTTTACTCAGTTGTCTCAGGCTTTTCCCGATGACTGCAATCTGGCGAAGGAACAACAAGAACTTTTCAATTCAGTTGATTTAAACGAGATTGGTCAAGAATTTGATGGTAAGAGTTGTCGAGTTAACTCTCAATAAAAGTAAAAAGTAAAAAGGCAGCTATACTAAAGACTGAATACTGATAGCTGAAGGCGTAAAAAAAATCTTGGGTTACAAGTGCAATCGAGCTTGGCTTAAGCCTTAATCCTTTATACTTATTAAGTTTGGCAAAATGTGCAAATATTTGACGGGGAGAAATTGATAATATGAGTTTCCAGAAATATTCATCCTATCTGGGTGCTATTTCCTTCGCATTGTCTCTAGAAATGGTGATATTTTCACCCACTATCCTACCTTTAAGGGCACAGCCAATAGAAATCAGTCTTCGGTTCCCCACAGGAAAGGAGATAGGCGCACCTAAGAGAACAGGCGGTGCTGGACAACGTGGTCCAATAAGTTGTCTGAAGGATGGCATTCCCCTCACTGCTGTGACACCGATTAATAATGGGGTGAAAACTCTTTTACCCAACCCTACATTATATGTCTACGTTCCCGAAACTAGGGCAAGTTCGGCAGAATTTATCGTGGTTGACAATAACGGCGATCCAGTCTATTCAACCACCTTAGCATTGAAGAATACTCCTGGTATAGTATCCCTGAATTTGCCCGATAAAGTAACATTGACACCAGGCAAAGAGTATACTTGGCACTTTGCTGTTGTTTGCAATCCCATAAATCGCGATCGCGATGAGTTTGTCCGAGGCTTGATCTTACCAACTACCATAGATCTAATTAGTGAAGAAATGCGTCAGGAAACTGGACGGGTACTTACCCCTCAACAACAGGAAATGCTCAACCCCTCGGAGTTGAGGAAAAACTTAGCACAATTGAAGACTAATCCGCAGGAGGCGAAAAGACTGCTTCAGGAGCAAGCAGAGGAATATAGTCAAGTTGGAGTTTGGTCAGAAACCTTAACTATTTTCACTCAGTTGTACCAGGCTTTTCCCGATGACTGTAATCTGGCTAATGGGCGAAAAGAGTTATTCAAGTCGGTTGAGTTAGATGAGATTGCTCAAACACTTGACGATCGGAGTTGTCGCTGAAGGATGAAGCGGTGACAGCTTCCCAGCCCATTAGTAAACTAACCGCCACAAAGCTCAGTACAGCTATGGTGGCGGCTTTCAATAGCCCACTATTGGTAGCGTTGCTGCCTAAGTCATATGAGATCGATCCTTTATCCTCTTTACAGAAATTGGCAGAAATATAAAAATTTAATTAAGTTATTAAAAAAAAAATGTATTTTATAAAAAATGAAAATATTCATTGATTCTTCATGGTTCAAAGACCTATTTATGATCGTATTAATATTCTTTGCTTATAAAAAATAGATATAAATAAATAGCGACGAGAGGAAATAAGATCTCATTAAATATTGGACAAAACCCGAATAGTTCTGTTAATATTTCAATGGTGTTAAGACTCCACAAGTACCAAGAACAAGTTGGAAATACCTGAATTTGTTTCCTTAGACTAGTCAACCAATTCTGTTTTTTTTGTTAACAGGATTTACACAGCGACGCTACTCATAGTGTGGATGGTCCGCCCTTCAAGGGATAACGGACCCTACAGATTGAGGCTTTGGGTAAGTCCTGGTTAAATTCTCCACCAAAAGGATTAAATAATGAGTTTTGCTGTTGATTTTGCCGTAGCTAATGACTGGGGCACTGGTTTTACTGCTAATATGTCCATTACCAATAATGACACCAGTAATTTAAACGGCTGGATGCTGGAATTTGATGCACCATTCGAGATTGCGAACATTTGGGATGCGGAAATTGTCAGCCATCAGGGTACTCATTACATAGTCCGAAATCTTAGCCATAACAGTACCATCACGGTTGGTACTTCTGTCTCTTTTGGCTTCAATGGTGGTCCAGGAAATATCACTAATCCACCCAGTAGTTATATTCTTAACGGACAATCTCTGAGTATGCCAACGGTTTTACCTAGTCTTACGATTAACGACGTAACTATCACCGAAGGTAACTCGGGGACGCTACTGGCTACCTTTGAGGTGAAACTCTCCAAAGCCAGCCTCGATACGGTTACAGTCCAATATGGTACAGCTAATGGCACGGCGACAGGAGGTTCGGATTATACAGCCACATCTGGTACGATTACTTTTGCGCCAGGGCAAACCTCAAAAATTATCACCGTACCCATCAAGGGTGACTTGCTTAATGAAGTCAACGAAACATTCACCGTCAACCTATCTAATCCCAGCAAAGCAACAATTGCCGATGCCCAAGGAATAGCTACAATTATCGATAATGACCCCATTCCCAGTTTTGCGATTAATGATGTAACCATTAGCGAAGGTAACTCTGGTACGAAAAACGCGATCTTTACCGTTAACCTCTCAGCCGCCAGCGGTAAGACAACCACTGTTAACTTTGCCACCACTAATGGTACAGCTACAGCAGGTTCAGATTATACTGCAAGATCTGGAACCCTTACCTTTGCGCCAGGGGAAACTACAAAAACTATCACCGTACCGATTATTGGCGATACGGTGGTGGAAAGTAATGAAACCTTCACCCTCAACCTTTCTGGCGCAACTAATGCCACAATTTCTGATTCTCAAGGTGTGGCTACCATTACCAACGATGACCTAACTCCGGGATTACCACAATTATCTATTAATGATGTCACCAAGATTGAAGGCGACAGCGGTACTACCAACGCTACTTTTACCGTTAGGCTCTCTGCTGCTAGTACTCAAACAATAACAGTCAACTTTGCGACAGCGAATGCTACAGCTACGGCAGGTTCAGACTACACTAGTAAGTCAGGTACTCTCACCTTCACTCCTGGGCAAACCTCGAAAACGGTTAGTGTGGCTATTAAAGGCGATCTTCTCAATGAGGATAACGAAACCTTTAAGGTTATTCTCTCTAACGCCATTAATGCTGCGATCGCAGATAATGAAGGAATTGCCACTATTACCGATAATGACCCCATTCCCAGTTTTACCATCGGTGATGTCACCTTAACTGAAGGGAATAGTGGCACAACTAACGCTATTTTTACAGTAAGTCTTTCCAGTGCTAGTGGTAGGGCAACCAGCGTTAACTTTGCCACAGCCAATGGTACCGCGATCGCAGGTTCAGACTATACTGCTACATCAGGTACTCTTACCTTCAATCCAGGGGAAATTAGTAAAACCATTTCTGTAGCTGTAATTGGCGATACTCTTCAAGAATCCAACGAAACCTTTACAGTTAACCTATCCAACCCTACTAATGCCACAATTACCGATAGTCAGGGTATTGGCACTATCACCGATAACGACTTACCGCTGCCTGGAACTTTTAATTACGGGGAAGCGCTACAAAAGTCTATCTTATTTTACGAAGCCCAGCGCTCCGGTGACCTACCCACAACCAATCGTCTCCCCTGGCGCGGTGATTCGGCGCTGAATGATGGGGCAGATGTTGGTCGCAACCTCTCTGGCGGTTACTATGATGCAGGAGATCATGTGAAATTCGCTTTCCCCATGACTAGCTCGATGACTATGCTAAGTTGGGGTGCGGTTGAATATCGGAATGGTTATCAACAAAGCGGTCAACTTCCCTATATATTAGATGCGATTAAGTGGGGGACTGACTATATTCTCAAATCTCATGTTACTGATAGTAACGGGACTAAGGAATTTTGGGGACAAGTTGGACAAGGAAATATCGATCACGCCTACTGGGGTTCCCCAGAAAGCATGACAATGGTCAGACCTTCCTTTAAAATAGATCGTCAAAACCCAGGTTCAGACTTAGCTGGGGAAGCTGCTGCTAGTTTAGCTGCTGCTTCGATTGTTTTTCGACAGACAGATAGCGCTTACGCCGATACACTCCTGCAAAATGCTGTCCAACTTTATAATTTTGCCGATACCTATCGCGGCAAATATTCTGACTCTATCCCTGATGCCGCTAATTACTACAATTCCTGGAGTGGTTACAATGACGAATTAGTCTGGGGTGCAACTTGGTTGTATAAAGCCACAGGGAATACTAGTTACCTCAACAAAGCCGAAAGTTATTACCAGCAATATATTGGGGGATTGGGAAATGGGTGGACTCAATCCTGGGATGATAAATCCTACGGTGCGGCTATTCTCCTATCACAGTCTACCGCTAATGTCAAGTACCGCAACGATGTTGAGGGTTGGCTAAATCATTGGAGCGATACAAGTGGTAACGGGATTACTTATACTTCAGGGGGACTAGCATGGCTTTCTCAGTGGGGTTCATTGCGATATAGCGCAACTACGGCATTTCTGGCTGGGGTTTACAGCGATACCGTTAATGATTATAGCGATCGCTATGCCAATTTTGCCGAAGGACAAATCGACTATATTCTCGGCGATAATCCCAATAACTTCAGTTATATGGTGGGTTTTGGCGACGATTATCCATTAAATCCCCATCACCGCGCTGCATCCGGTACAACTAATGTCAACGATCCGATAACTAACCATCATACACTTTACGGCGCTTTGGTGGGAGGTCCAGCTTCGGCGAATGATTCCGACTACCAAGATGTACGGAATGATTATATTCGCAATGAAGTTGCTCTTGATTACAACGCTGGTTTTACGGGTGCTTTGGCGAGAATGTACGATACATTTGGTGGGGAACCTTTGAGTGTGATTCCGGAAACTACGATTGGTTTCGTGACACCTTAAACTCAGATCTTGCACCAATGTCAAAAAAGAGTGAGATGTAGTCAGGCTGCGTCCCCAATATCAGGCGAAAAGCTTATTATTACGTTGGTGGGGACTGCCCACCAACGCAGTTATTGAGAATGGAGCAAGATCGGGAACGCGAAGCGCGTACATCAGAGGACTAAAGTCACGGGGTTTTCAGGCTATTTTCTTATAACGAGAGTTTTGCAATTTGCGCTTTAACATCGAACCCGCACCTAAAGCTGCAACCGCGAATATTCCCCAATCTTGGGAAGGCTCGGGGACAGATTTATGATTGTCTTCTATTGCTTTTAAAGCTACATCAGCTACTAACCGATTAGCAGCCGTTGTTGGATGGAGATTGTCCCAGAATAAATATTTATCTGGATTATCGCAAATATTAAAATCAAAATCTGGTGGATTTTGAATATCGAAGTTAGTTAGGCAAGAGTCAGTTACATTCGTAAATCCCAATTTACCATTGATAGCATCTTTGACTAGAGAATTAACATCGACTGGTATAATGTTAATTCCGCTTAAGGATTTGTTTAACCCATCAAGAGCATTACTCAATCCGATATTATGTCCTGCGGTTAATAAGTTTAGTCCGTTAGAAGCCGCACTACCAAGACTAAGCCCCAAAGGAAGATTTCCCAATTCGGGCAAGTTAGGTACTAAAAAATTGCGAGCGCCTATGTTGAAGAGTGAGGTAATTGCTTGGGACAAATTACTGACAGGATTAGCTGGATTTGTCTCACCTCCACCTAAATAATCGTTAGCACCTGCGTAGACAACATAAAGACCATTTGCATCTGCGATGGGCACAAGTCCTTTAAAGGTGTTAATCTCTTGCTCTAATCCTGGTAATCCGGGAATTGGGATTGTGTTTGTGTTTTTTGTAGTAGCACCACCGAAAGCAAAGTTTATCCCTTGGCTTGGGGAAAGAAACGGAAGTGTGGTAACGGGAACTGGATTTAATCCTAAATTTTGTCCCAAATAATCTATCCAGTTTGGTCCATTAGAAAAACGGCCGTTAAAGTAGGGGGGACTCTGGGGAACTAAACCACCTGTAACATTGGAAACGTTTCCTGGATCGGAGAGACTATCACCAAAAACATACATGCTGGTGAAATTGGCTGCCATTGTCTTTAATGGCAACATAAAATAGAATAGGAAAAATCCGGCGGCGAATGTTGGTTTACCCATGGTAGATGCTACTCCTGATATTGTTTGGTTGCGGGGAAGGGGTTGAGAGCTAATTGTTGGGTGTTGCTAATAATTGTAACAGGCGAGACGTTATACGATAAATAACGAATGAGGAATAAGTGACATCTCCTACACCAACCTGAGTACAGGTATGGTGTAGGCTTCCAAACCAA
>NZ_JAMZMM010000014.1:0-12992 GCF_024178385.1 Limnofasciculus baicalensis BBK-W-15
TGGAAACAAAAAATTCATCATAACTTCATCAGAACTTCTTGAAATCTTGATGTTTTTAACAGAAAGTCCGTGTTAAGTTAGATATGTGGAGAGTTAAAGACCACACACCCAAGTAAAACAAAAGGACGGTAGGAAAAATGGTAGCACCAACAAACAGCGCAGATACAATTTTAGGTACCAAAGGCATTGAGGTAATTAACGCTTTAAACGGTAATGATATTATCAAAGGTTTTGCTGGCGATGATACCATTAATGCTGGTAATGGCAATGATTGGGTTGATGGTGGTGCTGGCAACGATAACATTGATGGCGGCGCTGGCAATGATACACTCTTTGGTGGTGCTGGCGACGATTTCATTAGTGGTGGCGCTGGCGACGATCTTATCAATGGTGGTGCTGGCTTAAACGAGCTTTATGGCAATTCTGGCAATGACAGAATCTTTGGTGGTGCTGACAACGAAATCCTTAATGGTGGGGTTGGCGACGATATCCTCCATGGTGGTGGGGGTGCTAACATACTGATTGGCGCTGCTGGGAATGACAAGATTTACTCCAGTGGCAACGGCGATGTCATTACTGGTGGTGCTGGGAATGACTCAATCTGGCTTAACGGTAGTAATGCTGTGGTTAATCTGTCAAGTGGTAATAGTGGGATTGATACCATTCATAACTTCGTCCTAGGTTCAACTACATTTAACGTAAGCGGTGCTGCTCCTGCAACTTTTACTTGGAGTGGTAGTGATGTAATCATTTCCCAAAGTGGCATTGATTTAGCAGTTGTTACTAACGTCGGTAGCTTTGACGCTAGTGCTTTTTGCTAAGAGTAATAATAGTTGAGCTAATATAGCTAACCATTATCTTCCTCTAGTAGACCCAGGCGCGAACAATCCTTGTAGAGATGTTGCAATGAAACGTCTCTACAAGGATTGTGGATAACGCATAATTAATTTCCACCCCTGTTGTAGAAAGATATAAGGGCTAAACTAGCTCACAGAAACCAGGTTTTTTTGAAAAACCTGGTTTCTTAAACCAATCAAATTTAGGATTGCTATCGCTGGAGGGGATTGTCTCTACCCGAAATTTGTGACTCTAGAAAACACGCCCTTTTAATAAATTGACATGAGTAACATCGGTGTAGTAACAATTGGCAGAAATGAGGGGGAACGACTGATTCGTTGCCTCAAGTCATTAATTGCGCAGTTACCAAAAGAGACACCAATTATTTATGTTGACTCTGGTTCAACCGATGATAGTATAGTAGCCGCTAAATCTCTGGGGGTTCAAGTCGTTGAGCTGGATATGTCTCGTCCATTTACAATGGCACGAGGTAGGAATACTGGGTGGAAGTATTTAATCGAACATTTTGCTAATCTGAAATACGTGCAGTTTATCGATGGAGACTGCGAATTGATTGAAGGTTGGATTGAGGAGGCGATCGCAACTCTGGAAAATGATGATAATTTAGCTATTGTCTGCGGGAGGCGGCGGGAAAGATTTCCCGATGCCTCGGTTTACAATCGACTGGTGGATATGGAATGGAATACCCCTGTTGGTGAAGCGAAATTTTGCGGGGGTGATGCCACGATAAGAATTACTGCTATTGAAGAAGTAAACGGATATAAAGAAACAATGATTTGCGGCGAAGAGCCGGAAATGTGTATCCGGTTGCGTCAGCTTGGGTGGAAAATCTGCCGTATTGATGCGGATATGACACTACATGATGCCGCCATGATGAAATTCAGTCAGTGGTGGAAGCGCTCTATCCGTAGTGGTTGGGCAATTGCAGAAGGTGTGGCTATCCACGGTAAATCTCCTGAAGAGTATATGGTGCGGGAAAGTTTTAGTCGTTGGTTTTGGGGATTAATTTTACCACTGGTTACCTTGGGATTGGCTTTGCCTACATTTGGGCTGAGTTTATTTTTATGGATGGGTTATCCAATCCTGATGTGGCGGGTGTCTCGCTATCGGCAAAGTTGTGGGGATTTGCCATCTCATGCCAGATTATATGGGTTTTGGTGCGTAGTCAGTAAAATCCCGGAGGCAATTGGGCAGAGTAAATACTGGCTAACGCGATGGCGGGGCAAGGAGGGGCAGTTAATTGAATACAAACAGCCGACGATTGCAGGTACATAATCACCCAAATTGCTAATCACTTTTAACTTTTGACTTTTGACTTTTGCTATATCTCCCCTACTTCTCCCCGATTATTCTTTAATCTCAGAATCAGGTAGAGAAAGTTATGCTGTGGACTTTAATTCTGTTGTTCACATCGGAATATGGGGTATCTTCACAGATTCTTCATATATAAATGTTCTATACGCATAGTGATTTTGCCGAATAATTAAGCATATCCCATTACTTTAAAGATCTGATGAAGTTGCCCAAATTGTGATTGCCATCACTGTGGTTTTCAGTTATATTCAAACATAGTGAAGCTTCTAAAATTAGAATCTTAGCTGATGAAAATAGCTACCACATCGATCGTCCAAACAATTCATTTATTGTACAGGCTAGGGTGTAAGTAAATTCTACCGCCTGTATGGTGCAAAATCGAATCACTAGTTTATCCTGGGCTATTAACTATGAATCGCGTAGAAATCCTCAACTTACGTCTAGATAACCTGTCGATGACAGAGTTTCTCAGAAAATTAGAGTCTGGCATTGTCTTTACTGCAAATATCGATCATTTTGTCAAGCTACAGAAGGATCTGGATTTTGTCCGAGCTTATAATATAGCTGACTACAAAGTCTGTGACAGCCAATTAATTGTCCATACATCTAAACTTTTAGGTACGCCAATCAAAGAAAGGATTTCTGGTTCTGACTTATTTCCAGCTTTTTGTCAGTATCATAAATATAATCAAGACATCAAAATTTTTCTTTTAGGAGCGGCTGAAGGAGTTGCTCTGAAAGCGAAAGCCAAAATTAATACCAAAATTGGCAGAGAGATTGTAGTTGATGCCCATTCGCCTTCCTTTGGCTTTGAGAAGAAAGAAGAGGAATGCGAGGAAATCATTGATAAAATTAATCATTCTGGCGCTACAGTACTAGCAGTAGGAGTTGGATCGCCAAAGCAGGAAAAATGGATTGCCAAATATAAAGATAAACTGCCAAACATTAAAATCATTTTCGGCATCGGAGCTACAATTGATTTTGAAGCTGGAAATGTCGATCGCGCTCCCAAGTGGATGAGTGATGTGGGGATGGAATGGTTGTACCGACTGTTATCTGAACCCGACAGACTATGGAAACGATACTTGGTAGAAGATCCACTCTTTTTCTGGCTAATTTTACAGCAAAAACTCAATCTTTACAGGAAGCCGTTCACGGAAACTATGGCAAATACAGATGTTCAACCAATGTTATTAGAAGATGCGGCAATAATTAAATTACCGAAACACTTGAGTGTTATTGAAGCAGTGAAGTTGAAAGAAAAATTTAATCAGCTTCTACAATCAAGTGTTATGCCTTCCCAAATTATTTTGGATTTCAGCGAAACCGATTTTATCGACAGCAGTGGGATTGGCGCACTGGTGAGTAATTACAAAGAAGCCAGAGAAAAAAGGGTTGAATTCTTACTTAGAGGTGTAACTCCACCCGTGATGGCTGTATTGGAAATGACTGGACTCCATAACGTTTTGAGAATTGAGTCCCTCAATGATCTTGCCAAACCTACCGTTGATCTAACAAAACAAAATCTACCAAAAACTCACCCATCTATCCGATCGCAGGTGAAGCGATCCATAGATATTTTAGGGGCAATTGTGGGTTTGCTTATTACAGCAATCTTGTTCATACCGATTGCGATCGCAATTAAAATTGACAGCCCTGGCCCCATTTTTTTTAGCCAGATTCGGTGTGGTTGGATGGGCAAGCGGTTCAGGATTTGGAAGTTTCGCTCGATGTTTGTCAATGCGGAAAAACTAAAAAATAGTATCGAAAATCAAGCAGATGGCAAGATATTCAAGAATGAAAATGATCCACGAATCACAGTAATTGGTCGTTTTTTGAGGAAAACCAGTCTGGATGAACTACCGCAGTTTTGGAATGTCCTAAAAGGTGACATGAGTTTGGTGGGTACTCGTCCCCCAACACCAAGTGAAGTGTTAATTTATGAAGTACCAGAATGGCAAAGACTAGATGTAAAACCCGGAATGACAGGTGAGTGGCAGGTAAACGGGCGCTCTAAAATTCGCCAGTTTGAAGATATCATTAAACTGGATTTGCGTTACCAAACAAGATGGAGTTTAATCTATGATATTCAGCTAATCCTGAAAACGCTTACGGTTGTATTTCAGAAAGAGAGTGGTGCAGCATAGGAAAAAGGATGAGTGTTAATCAACCCCACGATTGCGATCTACCAATAGCTAATGACTAATTCCCGTGTTCCTAGTGGTCATTAGCTATTCACCATTGATAGTTGTGAAGAGAAATAAAGGTGGCTCGATTATGTTTAATTATCAAATAACTTCTTTAGTTGTCGATATTATACTTGTAGTTAGCGCAATTGGACTGATGATTCCAGTTGCGGTTATTTTTATTGAATGTATAGCAGCTTTATTCCCAAGTAGAACGGCGGTATGGGATACTGAAGTAGAGGCAGCTCAACCTAGGGTAGCAGTTTTAGTGCCAGCCTATAATGAAGCATCTGGAATTAGTGCAACAATTGAGACATTACTACCTCAATTAACAGACAGAGATAGATTAGTAGTTATAGCAGATAATTGTACTGATGAAACAGCCGCGATCGCAAGTAAATTAGGGGCGACAGTTATTGAACGACAAGATCGCGATCGCAAAGGGAAGGGTTATGCTTTAGACTATGGGATCAGATTTCTTGAGTACGATCCGCCAGATGTAGTGATTATCGTGGATGCTGACTCAATTGTGTGTGAGGGGGCAATCAAAAAAATTGCTTCTCTTGCGGCTGCGGCAAAATTACCTGTCCAATCCCTCTACCTGATGGAAAAACCTCCTAACCCAAAACCAAAGGATGGGGTTTCCGCTTTAGCATTTACCGTCAAAAATTTAGTCCGTCTGAGAGGATTAACTCAACTGAGACTACCATGTTTGTTGACAGGCACAGGGATGGCGTTTCCTTGGTTTGTCATTCGCCAAGCACCTCTGGCAAGTGGTAACATAGTAGAGGATATGCAGCTAGGGATAGATTTAGCGATCGCAGGATATGCTACTATATTTTGTGAAGAGGCTAAAGTAATCGGACGGCTACCGCAGCAGCAGCAAGCTGCCAAAAAACAAAGGAAACGCTGGGAACATGGTCATTTACAAACCTCGTTAACCCAAGTTCCTCGACTCTTAAAAGCATCTATTATTAAACGACGTGTTGACCTCTTCGTCATGGCTGTGGACTTTTTAGTACCGCCCCTTTCCTTGCTAGTTGGGATTTGGGGAGTTATGCTGGGAGGAGCATTACTCACATTCTGGTGGAGTGGTGCATGGGTGGGCGCAGTTTTGTTGGGAATAGAGGGAGTTTTCCTTCTGGTAGCCATTATGGCAGCTTGGGCTAAGTTCGGACGTACTGACTTACCCCTCTTGACATTGTTAAGCGTACCCTTTTACATCCTGTGGAAAATTCCCCTTTATCTGGGGTTTCTGGTGCAACCTCAGACAAAATGGAATAGAACTCAACGGGATGGTATCAAAGATCCGGAATTCCCCTAAAATTTTCTAGTATCAGGAGTGCTGCTAACATCCCCATCTACTGCTGCTATTTACATAACCCTGGTATATAGCAAAAGTCAAAAGTCAAAAGTGAAATGCCTGCTGTGACTTGGTTATGGCGTTTTCTGCTCTCTTAACCGCCCTAGCGATTGGTATAGTGTAAACTATAGTCGCTTTTGTATCAAAAATAGCAGTAATAAATCACCAGGTATGATACCAAAGTAAAAATAGAAAGAAGGGAGCATTAAACCAGAATCCAAATAAATCCCGAACACAAGAATGTGGATGGGAAAATGGCTGTATTAATCTATCCTTAAAAGAGTTAAGATGCCCCAAGATTCCAGCCAGGACTTAGAAGTCTTATTAAATAGCAAAAAGATTAGACCGTTAGAGGAATCCCCTGTAGAGGAAGATCTAGATCCGACTTCTCCCCCGCAAAAAGGATTGAATATACGTCCTCTTTTGAGGATTATTCAGCGCCGCATCTTGCTAATTGCTGGGATAACGAGTCTAATGACAGCGGCGGCTGTCTATGTGAACAATAAATCACCATCAGTTTATGCGGGGAGTTTTCAACTTTTAGTTGAACCTGTTACATCTGAAGAGAAATTAACAGATCCCAGCGCCCTTACTGGTACTCCAGTTAAACTATCAAATGGGAAAGGTGATGAACTAGATTACTCGACTGTTTTTACAATTCTCACCAGTTCAGAAATGTTTAAGTCTATTGTTGAACAAGTTAAAGTTCAGCAACCAGACTTTGGTGTGGGTCAACTTAAGAATGGATTAACAGTTGAACGTCTCATTTCAAAACAGTTTGGTGGTAAAACTAAGATCGTTACGGTTAGCTATCAAGGACTCGATCCAAAAGTCGTCCAATTAGTTTTAGATACAACAGCAAAACGATACTTAAATTATAGTCTTGATGAGCGGAAGACTTATATTGGTCAAGGGATTAGGTTTATTGAGGAACAACGGCCGGAGTTGGAGAACCGAGTCAAGGCACTTCAGTCACAGCTACAGAAAATCCAACAGCAATACAATCTGATCGATCCGACGAAGGAAGGGACAGAATTATTCGCCCAAGTGCGTCAAATGACTAGCGATCAATTAGTCGCCCAACGAGAACTACAGGAACAAAAAATATTATACCTAAACTTACAACAAAAATTAAGTCTAACACCAAATGAAGCTATTGCAGCATCATCCTTAAGTGACAATCCCAACTATCAAAATTTACAGACGCAAATCCAGGACATAGAAAGTCAGATTGCCAAAGAATCGGCTCGCTTTTTGCCCGATAGTCCCCAAATCAAAACACTAGCGGAAAAACTAGATAATTTACAAAGTTTAACGGATGGAAAAAGGCAAGAGATTTTGGGAGAAAACTTAACTAAGACTACCATTAATTCTGAGGTGCTAGCATTTCAAAATTCTACTCGTCAACAACTGATTGGACAATTGATTGAGACGGAAAATAAAATTAAAGTATTAGAACTCCGCACTCAATCTTTGGCAAAAACCACCAACAATTTTGAGCGACAAGCTCAACAATTCCCGGCTGTTGCTAATCAACACAATTCTATACAGCGACAGTTAGAAATTACAACTAAGACTCTTGACCAACTCTTAAGTCAGCGGGAAACTTTGCGAGTACAAGCAGCTCAGAATAACATACCTTGGGAGATCGTCGCCAAGCCGACTATTCCTAGGGATGGGGAGAATAATCCGATCCCACTGCCCACTTCTTCTAAGAAACTAATGGCAGGAGTGGCAGGAGGTATAATTTTAGGTTTGGTACTAGCTATTCTCTATGAAAAAGTGCGAAATATATTTTACGCAACTGAGGATATTGAAGAAACAACTAAATGGCATATTTTAGGCAAAATTCCCCGAGAAAAACAACCTAAATCTTTGTCTAATTCCATCCTGTTTTATAAATCTATTACCGCCAAGGAAGATAATTATGAGAGTCCTTTTTTAAAGTCTTTTGAGTCACTTTACACTAATATCCGTTTTGGCTTTTTTAATTCGCCTATTCGGTCCTTAGTCGTTTGTTCCGCTGCACCGGGAGATGGTAAGTCTACGGTGGCTTTTCACTTGGCTCAAACCGCAGCAGCTACAGGCAAGACTGTGCTATTAGTAGATAATAATTTGCGATCGCCAAGTCTCCACACGCGATTAGATCTGCCAAATGTACAAGGAGTAAGGGATCTGTTAGAAAAAACATTGGAACCTAAAGATCTGATCGAGCAATTACCTTTGGATGAAAATCTTTTTGTATTAACTTCCGGCCAATCCTTACCAAATTCTCCTAAACGGTTGGCATCTGCCCACATGCAGCATTTGATGGAGAAATTGCACGCTAGATTCGATTTAGTGATTTACGATACACCTAATTTGCTGGATTATACAGATGCGAGTTTTCTCGCTGCGAATACTGATGGCATTTTAATGGTTGTGACGATGGGGCAGACGAAGCAATCGTTAGTTCAGAAAGCTAGGGCTAGAATTGAAAAATATGGTTTGCCAATCCTGGGCGTGGTGGTTAATCGCGTCCAGACTGGTGATATTGAATAGTTTGTTTGTTTCAGAAGTTCAGTGGAGGTGCTTAGATTATGCCACAGGCGAGATGCCTGTGCTACGAATGATTGATTTACTACTTATGAGATGTACCAAAATTTTATTCGATTTGTTCTCTTGCCACTTGGGATCGAGCGGGATATAATAGTGAAGGAGTTACGGATAAGTCCAAAAGCTAGATCCAATCGAGCTGATGGACACTATAATTTTATCCTGATTCTAGAAAAATATTTGCTCTACTGCCTACTTGCTAGTTTTAAGTCAGGTTTCCATAAAGCTCAAATAGAGCTATTCATAGCTATTGATGCAACGATTTGATTTGATTCGTTTCTATCTAGCAATAACCGTAGGGTGGGCAGTCCCTACTAACGTAATAGTAAGCTTTTCAACTTCTTAAGGGGACTGCCCACCCTACTACTTTGGATCTACTTTAGTTCGCTCGGATAATCTTGCAGTTATTTAACGAGAAAAAATTATTTCTCGAATTGACAATGACAATTGCATATCTAGTTAATCAGTATCCAAAAGTGAGTCACAGCTTCATCCGGCGAGAAATCCTCGGACTTGAAGCATGTGGAATAAAAGTAGCGCGTTTTGCCATCCGTTGCAGCCAATCTGAATTGGTTGATGAAGCAGACAAACTCGAACTAACAAAAACTCGATATGTTTTGGGAATTGGCAAAGTTGGCTTGCTAATTAGTTTATTGCGGGTTTTTATAACTAAACCAGTTCTTTTTTTCCAGGCATTATGGTTAGCCCTGAGAATTGGTTGGGGTTCAGATAGAGGCATGTTACTTCATTTAGCTTACTTAGCTGAAGCTTGCGTGGTTCTAATTTGGTGTCTAGATGATAAAATTAGCCACATTCACGCTCACTTTGGCACAAATTCCACTGCGGTGGCAATGTTATGCCACCGATTGGGTGGACCTCCCTACAGCTTTACAGTTCACGGCCCAGAAGAATTTGACAAAGCAAAAGGGATAGCGTTGGCAGAAAAAATTAAGAGATCGGCATTTGTCGTGGCAATTAGTTCCTTCGGTAGGAGTCAGCTTTATCGCTGGTGCAGTCTCGAAGATTGGTCAAAAATTCATGTCATTCACTGCGGTGTAGACGAGATATTTTTCCAAGAAAATTTAACCACTGTCCCAGATTTACCTCAGTTAGTTTGTGTCGGGCGGTTGAGCGAACAAAAAGGGCATTTACTATTAATTGAAGCCGCAGGTAAATTAGCTACTGAAGGTTGGCAGTTTAAATTAGTATTAGTAGGTGATGGTCCGCTGAGATCTCAGATTGAATCCCGAATTATCCAGCTTGGCTTGCTAAACCATATTAAGATTACAGGTTGGGCTAGTAATGCTGAGGTTAAGCAAGAGATTTTGTTATCCAGGGCACTAGTTTTGCCCAGTTTTGCGGAAGGATTACCTGTAGTAATTATGGAAGCCCTAGCTTTAGGCCGTCCAGTTTTGAGTACCTATGTCGCCGGGATACCGGAATTGGTGGAACATGGAGTTTGTGGTTGGCTGATACCGCCGGGATCAGTTGAAGCCTTAACTGATGCGATGCGTAAAATCTTGCAGTTGCCTCTAGCAGATTTGGTGCAAATGGGGAAGACTGGAGTTAAGCGGGTTGCACAACAACATGATGCAGCGATAGAGGCTGGTAAGTTAGCCGCACTATTTCGCTTTGATCGGGATCTGGAGACTAACCCGGGGAATATTAATTACCGACTGCCAGATCTTTCCTCTGCCAGGATCTCAACTACCAGGAGTCGTTTATGAAAATCAGTATAACCCAATGAAGTAATATCTTTAATAGGGTGTAATGTATCCCAACCACCAGGAGTCGTTTATGAAAATCAGTAAGACCCCATGAACAAATATCTATCAAAAGTATTTTACGTCCTGACCGGAAGTAAAAGAAGTCTGATTTTCCTCATGTTGGTGTTTGTATTAACTTCTGTCCTAGAGGCTGTAGGTATTGGACTAATCGGACCATTTTTGCGGTTAGCATCTGAACCAGAATTTATCCACAAAATTCCTATCCTAGAGTGGATTTACATCCAATTCAGTCTCACATCAAGTCGCCAAGTTATCCCGATATTAGGTTTGGGAATTGTTGCTTTATTCTGTATCAAATCACTGGGCTATTTTTTTGCTCGCTATTACATATTTCAGTTTACATTCGACCAAAAAAGGCTACAGTCATTAAGATTATTCAATGCTTATTTAGTCGTGCCATATACGTTTCATTTAAGCAGAAATACTGCTGGCTTAATCAAAAATATTATATTAGAAACTAATCAGTTTACTCTGAACTGTCTGCAACCCATCTTAGAGAGTGCGGCAAACCTAGTTGTTATAGTTGTTTTGTTATTACTGTTGGCAAAGACTGATCTACTGCTGCTGGTAATGATTATGGCAATTTTACTGCCAACCTTTATTGCCTTCTACCGCCTAGGTGGTAAATTCAAAGCCTGGGGTAAGATAGTATCAGAAAGTCAGAAAGAAATAATTAGAACAATAAATCATGGCTTAGGTGGATTGAAAGAGACGCGGGTAATTGGTTGTGAATCCTACTTTGGGGAACAGATGGAGGAGCAAACTCTTAGACATGAAAAAGCAGCCACCTTATTTAATACTTCGCAATTGTTACCTCGGATTTTAATTGAAACATCTTTAATTGCCTTTGTCGTCTTGTTTATATCGATATCTCAATTATTTTTAAAACAAAGTTCAGAAGACTTGACTTCAGTAATGGGAGTTTTTGCGATCGCTTCCATGCGCTTAATTCCATCAGCCAGTCAGTTGATACAGGGAGTAGGCAGAATGCGTAATGGTAGCTATGCTTTGGATATGCTGTATTTTGACCTCAAAGAATTAGATCGAGAAAAGGTAGAAAAGAATATAGACATTACTGGGAATTTTAAGGGTGGTAACTTCCTGAAATCTCAACCTGGTGAGCGTCAAGTGATACCTTTTCTAAGGCAAATTGAATTGAGCCATATTACTTACCGTTATAGCGGGACATCAGAACCTGCTATTAAGGAGATGTCTTTAAGTATTAAAAAAGGTGAATCTATCGCTCTCATTGGTAAATCTGGATCGGGTAAAACCACCTTAGTCGATGTTATTTTAGGTTTGTTGCCACCTGAGAGTGGAGATATTTTAGTTGATGGTGTCTCTATCTATAATAATCTCCGTTATTGGCAGGATTTGATTGGCTATATTCCTCAATCAATTTTTTTGACTGATGATACAATTGAGAGAAATATTGCTTTTGGGGTTCCGGATGATAAAATAGATTATGGAAGAATGAAACAGGCGATCAAAGCCGCTCAACTTGAGGAATTAGTAGAGGAACTTCCTGATGGGATTAAGACTAGTGTTGGTGAGCGAGGAGTAAGATTATCAGGGGGACAACGACAGCGGATTGGTATTGCTCGTGCCCTTTATCATGAGCGAGAAATTTTAGTTCTGGATGAGGCTACGGCGGCACTAGATACTGAAACTGAGCGCCTGGTGAGTGAGGCAATTAGTTCTCTGGCTGGGACAAAGACTTTAATTATTATCGCTCATCGTCTTTCCACAGTTGAACATTGCGATCGCATTTATCTGTTGGATAAAGGTACTGTTGTCAAATCAGGGAGTTATCAAGAAGTTGTTGGTTAAAAATGAATAAGTTAGTCAGAGAAGTTGGTAGGATATTTTAATATGAATGTAAAGCGATTACCAGATTTTATTATCATCGGTGCTGCAAAGGCAGGAACAACAACCCTGTATCAATATTTATGTCGCCATCCCCAGATTTACATGTCTACCCCCAAAGAACCTGATTTTTTTGCGATCGAATCGCATTACGATAGGGGGATGGATTGGTACACTTCTTTATTTAGCGATGCTGAACCCCATCAAATCTGTGGCGAGGCTTCCACCACATACTCTAGGTTGCAGAAGCATCCGAAATCTCTTGAGAGAATTGTGGCTACATTGCCTAATATCAAGCTGATTTATATTATGCGGCAGCCCATCGATGGCGCTTATTCTTTTTACATTCATAGACTTAAAGGATCTCGATATCATCCTGAATTAGCGGTGTCGGATACCTTTGAAGAAACGATTAAACAGCAGAGTGAATTTTTGGATAACGGCTATTATATAGATTGCATAGAAAAATATTTGGGCTTCTTTGCCAGAGAATCATGCCTTTTCCTGTTAATGGAAGATTTAATCAAAAAACCAGGAGAAACACTGAATAATATTTTTAGTTTTATCGGTGTTGATCCGGGAATTGATGTCGTTGGCGACAATCTGGTTGCAGCCAACAAAGCTGGAGATCATCCCGATTGGTTTGTACGGAAACAACTAACAGCTTCTGTGAATGGAATTCCGGGAGTTGCTCAAGTTGCTAAACTGCTGCCAAAAGGAATGCGCGATCGCGCTTATCAGTTATTGAAAGGATTTCAGTATAAAAAATGGGTTGAAACACAATATATGCCACCACCAATGCTACCCGAAACTCGTCAAATGTTAGTAGAAAGATTTAGGGAACCGAACCGCAGACTGGCTGAGTTTCTGAATCGCGACTTATCTCATTGGGATAAGTAAGCAAGGAGACTTTCAGCACTTAGCTAGTATCACCAACAAAACCTAAATAGTAAAAAAGTTCGTAGTAAGTGATTCATCGCCTCAAGTAGCGATAAATCGCTTACTACCAACCAAGAGGCAAAA
>NZ_JAMZMM010000014.1:13092-38097 GCF_024178385.1 Limnofasciculus baicalensis BBK-W-15
TCGTAGTAGGTGATTCATCGCCTCAAGTAGCGATAAATCGCTTACTACCAACCAACAGGTAAATTTTGTTAACCTTTTTGGAGATTCCGATGAACTCAACCGCAACCACAATGTTTTGTCTCGATCCAGATTACTTAGATAATCTGGCTAATAAGTACAGCCAAGTCTATGCTGAGGCTAAACCCTTTCCCCACATCGTCATCGATAATTTTTTACCAGAATCTGTCCTCAACACTATCCTGGAGGAGTTTCCCAAACCAGGTGAAATTAATTGGAGAAAGTTTGATGCTGCTACTGAGAAGAAACTGGCATCTAGTTCTGAATTACAGATGCCAGAGGCAACACGCCTACTTTTATATCAACTCAATTCTTCAACCTTTATCAATTTTTTAGAGAGATTGACAGGGATTGATGGGATCATTCCAGATCCTCATTTTGTCGGAGGTGGTTTGCATCAAACAGAAAGAGGTGGGTATCTCAAAATTCATGCTGACTTCAATCGCCATAAAAAATTGCATTTGGACCGTCGCTTAAATCTCCTCATATATCTTAATAAAAATTGGCAAGAAGAATATGGCGGCCATTTTGAAATGTGGGACAGAGATATGACACAGTGCGAAAAAAAAGTTCTGCCAATTTTTAACCGATGTGTCGTATTCAATACCACAGATTTTTCCTATCATGGTCTTCCAGATCCGATAACCTGTCCGGAGGGATGGACTCGCAAATCATTAGCCCTTTACTACTACAGCAACGGACGACCTCCTGAAGAAATTTCTGACGGGCATACAACGCTATTTAAAGCGAGAAATGAAGGGGAATCGATTAAAAAGAAACTGCCAAAAATGACGGGAAAGATTTTTCTTAAAAAACTAACACCTCCGATTTTAATTGACCTAATAAACCTCCTGATTAAGAAGTCATGATTAAGTAAAAAATAGAGAGGTACTGAAGGAATCCAGCAGCAAGAATATGACTCCTCAAGCCCAACTAGTTATGATCCTATGGCTGCCAATTGTCCTCTATCTGTTTATCAGATTTCCAGCTCAAAGGGCAGTTGTAATCAGCTTTATCGTGGCATGGATGTTCTTGCCACAACGAGCAGGATTTTCTCTACCTAGTTTGCCAGATTATGAAAGGATGTCGGCTACTTGCTACAGCATTTTGCTGGCTACTTTTATTTACGATAGTCAACGTTTCAGTACCTTTAAATTCGGCTGGATTGACGTGCCAATGCTAATCGTCTGTCTCTGTCCATTTGCTTCATCAATCAGTAATGGGTTGGGGGCATACGATGGGATATCCGCTGTTTTGGGTAAGATAGTATCCTTTGGCGTGCCTTATTTTTTGGGTAGGATTTATCTCAATAACCTTGCTGGATTGCGTCAGTTAGCAATGGGCATATTTATAGGTGGGCTAGTATATGTTCCTTTGTGCTTGTATGAAGCTAAATTTAGTCCACAACTGCACCTGATTGTTTACGGCTACCACGGCATACGACAGTTTGGTCAATCTATTCGTTTGGGAGGATATCGACCAAACGTATTTATGCAGCATGGACTAAGTGTTGGCATGTGGATGATGGCGGCATCATTGATTGGGATTTGGCTGTGGCAAGCTGGCATACTCAAGAAATTCTGGAATATGCCAATTATTGTGCTATTAGGAATATTAATAGTCACATTTGTGTTAGTTAAATCCACGGGGGCGTACATCTATTTAGGCTATGGGATTATCATTATGGTGAGTGCAAAATGGTTTCGCACCGCTTTCCCTCTGTTGCTTTTAATTGCGATCGTCTTATCATATATATATATGGGGTCAACCGGAAACTTTTCTGGGGAACAAGCAGATAGGATTGTTGTTACAGCACAGAATTTAGCAGGTCCTGAGAGGTCTCAATCCTTAGAGTTTAGATTGGACAATGAAGAAATCCTGGGGGAAAAGGCACGACAAAGGATGATTTTGGGGTGGGGTGGATGGGGACGTAACCGTGTATATGACGAGGATACTGGTGAGGATTTAACAGTAACCGACAGTTTGTGGATTATTTCTTTTGGTGTCAACGGTATAGTCGGTTTATTTGCTGTATTTGGTTCATCTTTGCTACCAGCTTTTAGCTTTTTTTGGCTGCGTTATCCGGCGAGTACATGGTTTAATCCCAAAGTTGCACCTGTGGCGATGCTGGCAGTAGTTACAACCCTATATGCTCTCGATTGTACTTTGAATAATCAGCCCAATCCAGTTTTTACTCTAGCTTCTGGGGGAATAGCTGGAGTGGTTTTGAAAGAGCCAGAAAACATTAAGATAAAACCTGGATCAAAGCCAACTAATAGTTCTCATTATATCCCAAAACAACGGCAGATTCGGAGACTTACTCCAAGGAGAGTTACCAGGAATTTGTAGTGCATTTAGACAGATTTATTTAACTACAATAGAGGTTTAGAGGTTATACTTTGGATGAATAGTGAAAAGAATAATTGTAATCTCGGCGCATTATTTGGCAAAGGTCGCAGTGGCACAACCTGGTTAGGATCTATCATATCCAGTCATCCAGATATTGCCTATCGCTTTGAACCATTTCACCGCCTACAAAAGACTAATCCTCAAGTTAAAGAAATACTTGAAATAATCCATTCTGATGGGTTTTCTGCTACGGATTTACCACTTGTTTACCGAATGTTGCTGCCAGCGACACCAGACTTAGAGAAACCTCCCTTTTTTCCTAAGAATTACCGCATGGGATTGTCATTGGGCAAATCCTTCGCTTGGCCTCTAGCACGCCAGAATTCTCTGGTATCTCATCTATTTCACTTTTTTTATACGCCAATAGATTGTCCTATGGTGATTTTTAAAGAGGTAGAAATGGTTGATATCCTTTGTCAATTGCTGGGAAAAACTGAGATACCAATAGTTTATCTAGTTCGTCACCCCTGTGCTGTAGTCTGGTCGATCCTACGGGGTCAAAAAGCATCTCTAATGCCTGAAGGTAGACGTAAATTCCTCCATAATATGCTAGTGAAATACAATCCGAGTCTGGCTGCTGAGTATGGAGAAAAGCTAGAGGATCTCACTTTATGCGAACAAGAAGCATTAATGTGGCGAATTGATGTTGAGAGGGCAGTATCTGCTTGTCAGTCTAATTATAACGGATTGCTAGTAGTTTACGAGGAACTGACTCAAAATACTTTAGAAATATCCTCAAAGGTTTTTCACCATTTAGGATTAGAGATAGCCAAGGAATCTCTGAAATTTATTGAAGAAAGTATGAGGGCATCGCCGATTTCACGATTGAAGCGAGGGGAAGTTGGGATTAATCCCTATTTTACTGTGTTCAGAGATTCTCAAGTTGCTCAGAGTCGTTGGAAAAACGATATGCAAAAGGAAGATATAACGGGAGTGATGGAAATTGTTAAAGATAGTAATGTATTCACCATGATTGCCGATCAAGGGTTATGGAATTGACAAGAAAAAGATTGTATGATGGAAATATTGTTGATTTGCCAATAATCGATGACTAATTACAACAGAGAAACCACAATAATGCCTAACCTTAAACTTAATGATACTAGCAGCAGCAAAAAGAAACCAGATCTGGTTTTAAAAGATAGTTTACCCTGCCAATATGTCTTGATTGCTGGTCCTGGTCGATCTGGCACAACATGGCTGGGACAGATTATGAATAGCTACGAACATTGCTGCTACAAATACGAACCGTTTCTCCCGTCAAAATCAACACCCTATAGCCAGTGGAAACAGGATCTGGAGTCGAGGGATACAGAGGAATTGCGCCATCGCTTTCAGGCATTATGTAGTCGTGCCTACCATGATGTGGATATGCCACCCTTTCCACCAAAAAGCTTTCGCAAACAAAACCCACAGCTTCTGCATCTGTTATACAGTTTGGGTAACAGGATTGAGGGGTTAAAGTTTCTCTACGAATGGTATGGATCTCCCAAAATGAATGGAGAGACATCAGTACTGATTAAGGATGTAAATTTCCCGAACAAACTGTTACCTCGCCTCTGTGATCTCTTGCAGCCTCATCTTTTGGCAATGATCCGGAACCCCTTCGCCAATATCGCCTCGTACTTGAAGGGAGTATCCCTGGATCTTTTCCAAAAACCAGATCAATTAGCAAAGGCAACCCGCCTCCGCGAGTCCATCGCTACTTCTGCTAGCCTACATCTTTTCCAGTATTGCGATCGCCTCGATCGTATGTCAATAGAACAGTTGGAGGCAATCCGCTGGTGTCTCCAAGTCGAACCCCTCATCCAATACGCACAAACATACGAAGGAGGCTTAGTAGTAGTGTACGAAGACTTGTGTGCTGATCCTCATGGCAAAACAACCGAAATATTTCAATTTGTTGGTTGGGAAATCGGTGAATCTACCCGCGATTTCATCAAGGCATCAACCTCTGGTGAAAAGCAGTCATCCAAAACTTCAAACTCTTACTATAGCGTCTACCGCGACCCACGAGAGAGCATGTCAAAGTGGAAACAACAACTCACACCAGAACAAATAGCAGATATTGCCTCAGTGGTGCGCGAATCCCCTGCGATCAATCTTTGGTCTGACTTGCTGATTTGAATGTATGAACCAAATAAAAGGAATCTGCTTCACCCTTATTTACGATCGCTTCTGAAAACTTACAAGTAGACAATCTAACACAACAAATCCAGATGGAAAAAGATACCCAATTATTGTCCGATCCGATTTTTCTCGTTGGTGCTGAACGTTCTGGCACAACGGTTCTGAGAGTCATGCTCAAGCATCATCCACAGATTACTTGGTGTAATGAATTTGAGTATGCAGTGGATCTTATACCCAATATTAAGAGTTTGGCTTCACTCAATAAATATTATGAATGGTTAGAAACTCATCGAATTTTTCAAGCTACTGGGTTTACCATTGATCGCACTTTAAATTATGAGGAACTCGTCAACAGTTTCTTATGCCAAAAACGCGATCGCGACGGGAAACCAATCGTGGGTGCTACTGTTCATCGTCACTTCGACAGATTGCTGCAAATTTGGCCTAATGCCCGCTTTATTCACATTATTCGTGACGGTAGGGATGTGGCTTGTTCCTGCATCAGTATGGGTTGGGCTGGTAATGTTTGGACGGGAGTAAATCGCTGGATAGAAGCTGAACAGTTATGGGGAAAAATCAGTAAAAAAATCCCACTTCAGCGGCGAATTGAGGTTACTTATGAAGGGTTAATTGCAGAACCTGTTCAGACACTCACCCGCTTATGTGATTTTATTGGCGTGTCTTACGATCCAGGAATGATTAATTATAAAGATACCAGCACTTACGATTTGCCAGATCCCAAATTTATTCAACAGTGGCGGCGTAAATTGTCGGAGTATGAGGTTCAGTTGGTGGAATCCAGAATTGGTCAAATGTTAGTTGAACGAGGTTATGAACTCAGTGGCTTGGCACCCATAACTGTTACTCCTATCATTGCCCAAAGACTGCGCTTACAAGATTGGTGGTATCGGGCACAGTTCCGACTTCAGCACTATGGTTTGTCTTTATTTGTTTCAGATTACTTGTCCCGAAAAATTGGATTAGTGCCATGGCAAAAGAGTGTCAGATTGAAACTCAATGCCATTGAAACCGCCCATCTTAAGTGAGGATAAATTTGGATTAAATTCCTTGTAGTTAATACCAAGTGCTAAACATTTATGCTCCTTGCCATCGTCATTGTTAACTATCGCACACCCAAACTTGTTATCGACTGCTTATATTCACTCCAAAGTGAAATTGAGGTAGGTTCTCATGCTGTAATAGTAGTTGATAACGCCTCTGGAGACAATTCAGTAGAACAAATTCAACAAGCTATTACCGACAATAACTGGAGTCAATGGGTACAAATTTTACCTTCTCCTGTGAATGGCGGTTTTTCTGCTGGTAACAACCTGGGAATAAAAGCAGTAGCAGCGGACGCATATCTACTATTAAATAGCGATACAATTGTTCGGGATGGTGCTATTAATTTACTGCTAAAAGTAATGGTAAATCATCCCGAAGCTGGTCTAATTAGTCCGCGTCTTGAATGGCCAGATGCTACACCACAAATTAGCTGCTTCCGATATCGTTCTCCTATCAGTGAATTCATTGGAGCAGCTAAAACAGATTTAATCACCCAGCCCCTAAAAAGTTATGAAGTTCATATTCCCGTATCTGATTCTCCCATTGAACCTGAATGGACAAGTTTTGCCTGCGTATTAATTCGGCGGGAGGTTATTGAACAGATTGGCTTGATGGATGAAGGATACTTTATGTATTTCGAGGATATTGACTTTTGTCGGAGAGCAAGAAATGCTGGTTGGCAAATTTTACATTTTCCAGAAGCAAGAATTGTTCATCTTCGCGGCGGTAGTGGCTCAGTTAAGGCGGATCTTATTGCTCGCAAACGTCCTAAACCCTACCTTTATGCTTCTAGGTCGAGATACTTTGCTACATTCTACGGGAAAACTGGACTATGGTTCACTAATCTATTGTGGCTTACTGGTCGAACAATATCATTTCTTCGGGAATTGGTGGGTAACAAAAAGCCACATACTTGTGAGTATGAAGAGCAAGATATTTGGACAAACTGGGTGAATCCAATGAAACTACCGCTATTACCTGGGAGAGACAATATGACTGAATTACCATCAAAAATTTTATTGAGTAAAACTAAATGAATAATTATCCAGACTTTATCATTATCGGCGCTATGAAATGTGCCACCAGTACCCTCCACGAACAACTCGCAGTTCAACCGGGTATCTTCATGAGCGACTTAAAAGAACCAAATTTTTTCAGCGATGATGACCACTATACTAAAGGAATAGAATGGTATTTGTCTCATTTTAAATCAGCAAAACCCAACGATTTGTGCGGCGAGTCGAGTACCCATTACACCAAGCTACCTACCTATCCTGAAACTATTGAACGCATTGCTAAATATTTGCCAGATGTGAAACTTATTTATGTAATGCGGCATCCCATTGACCGACTTAAATCGCAATATATTCATGAATGGAGCCAAAAAGTAATTTCAGTAGAGATTAATCAAGCTATTCATCAGTATCCTGAATTAATTGATTATAGTCGGTATTCCATGCAGCTAAAGCCATATTTTGAAACATTTGGCAAAGAGCGAATTCTCCCTGTCTTCTTTGAAAGAATGTTAACTCATCCCCAGGAGGAATTAGAACGAGTATGTCGCTTTATTGGTTATCAGGGTAAAGCTATTTGGAATAGTGAACTTGATGCTCAAAATGTCTCAAGTGAACGAATGCGCAAGAATGAATTAAGGGACTTTTTTGTAGAAGCTCCTGGATTCAAGCAACTGCGACGCTGGTTTATTCCTAAGAGTTTCCGGAATTGGGTGAGAAGTTTGTGGACTCTGAAAAAGAAACCACAACTCGATTGGCAACAGCGAGAATACCTAAAAACTATCTTTGATGAAGATTTGGCTGTACTGGGATCTTGGTTGGGTATTGAGTTATCATGCGACAACTTCAAGGCGACAATTCAGACTAGCCCTATGGAGTGGGTGGATTTATCAAAACAACATCAATTTACCTCTTATGAATAAAGATGTGCTAAATTTTTGATAAACTATATATGTATCAGCGGGTGATGAGAGTGAGTGGCTGCTAAAAATATTTACCAGTAAGTTTTATGAACATTATTCCGACCGAAATTCCCGATGTCTTAATTCTCGAACCCCGCGTCTTTGGCGATGAACGCGGTTTTTTCTTAGAAAGCTACAACCAGAAAGCTTTTGCCGATAAAGCAGGGATAACCGCTAATTTCGTTCAAGACAATCATTCTCGTTCCGTCCAAAATGTCCTGCGAGGTTTACACTATCAAATTCAGCAATCTCAAGGAAAGTTAGTCCGAGCAATTGTCGGTAGTGTATTCGATATCGCAGTAGACATCCGCAAAAGTTCTCCCACTTTTGGTAAGTGGGTTGGCTGCACTCTTAGTGCAGAAAATAAGCGGCAGATTTGGGTGCCATCGGGATTTGCTCACGGCTTTATAGTTGTCTCAGAAGTGGCTGAAGTTTTGTACAAAGCTACAGATTACTATGCCCCGCAATACGAGCGGAGTATACTCTGGAACGATCCGGATTTAGGAATTGATTGGCCTATAACTACTTCCCCAATTCTATCAACCAAAGACCAATCAGGTCAACCTTTGAAAACAGCCGAGGTTTATCCATGATGCGGATTTTACTAACTGGCATTGGGGGACAATTGGGTGGAGAATTGCAACAAATTCTCACTCCTTTGGGAGAAGTAACGGGGGTTAATCGCCAAAGTTTAGATCTCGCCCAACCCACTCAAATTCGTCAGATTATTGGTGAAGTTAAACCAGATATTATTGTTAATGCGGCTGCTTATACAGCAGTTGACAAAGCGGAAACAGAAATTGAATTGGCTAACGCAATTAACGGCAATGCTCCTACAATTATGGCTGAAGAAGCTCATAAATTAGGAGCAGCTATAATTCACGTTTCCACTGATTATGTGTTCGATGGGCAAAAAAATACACCTTACAAAGAAGATGATACCACCAATCCGATTAATGCCTACGGTCGCTCTAAACTCTTGGGAGAGGAGGGTGTGAAAAGTCATTGCCATCGCTATATTATTCTACGCACTGCCTGGGTTTATAGCTGTTACGGAAATGGTAATTTTGTGAAAACTATGCTAAGATTGGGAGCAGAAAGAGAGGAAATCAGGGTGGTTGTAGATCAGGTGGGAACTCCCACTTGGACGAGGGATATTGCCCAAGCAATTCTTCAGCTAGGAAAAAAAATTACCTTAGATATACCTGATAATTCTTCACTAACAGGAATTTATCACTTCACTAATAGCGGTGCAATCAGTTGGTATGATTTCGCTGTTTCTATCTTTGAGGAAGCAGAAAAATTAGGTTTTCCTTTAAAAGTGCAACGAGTTATCCCAATTACTACTTCTGAATATCCTACACCCGCAGCCCGCCCTGCTTATTCGGTACTTTCTAACCAGAAAATATCAAAAATTTTAGGAAATAATCTTCCCTATTGGCGCAATGGATTACGGCAAATGCTGCAACAACTCTACTCAGAATCAGTAATTAGTTCGTAGTAAGCGCTTTAGCGCTAAAGCGCTTACTACATACTTTTAAGTATTTAGACTAACCTACTTAACAACTAACAACCAACAACTAACAGCATGAAAGCAATCATTCTCTCCGGCGGCAAAGGTACGCGACTGCGCCCCCTAACTTATACAGGAGCAAAACAACTGGTTCCTGTCGCAAATAAACCCATTCTTTGGTACGGAATTGAAGCCATTGTTGCCGCAGGAATTACCGATATCGGTATTATTATTAGTCCGGAAACGGGCGATGAAGTAAAGAATAAAACGGGTAATGGCGATCGCTTTGGTGCTAATATTACTTATATCCTGCAAGATCAACCCGCAGGTTTAGCCCATGCAGTGAAAATAGCACAGCCATTCTTAGGAGATTCTCCTTTTTTAATGTACTTGGGGGATAACCTAGTAGAAAGCAATCTGGATCTATTTATTGAACAGTTTACCTCTCGAAACTTAGATGCTTTAACTCTACTTTGTCAGGTTCCTAATCCTAGTGCATTTGGGGTAGCCAAAATTGATGAGAATGGGCGAGTGTTGCAGCTTGTAGAGAAACCCAAAGTGCCCCCGTCTAATTTAGCATTAGTGGGAATTTATTTATTCTCTCCTGCGGTACATAATGCGATCGCAAATATCCAACCTTCTCCCAGAGGTGAATTAGAAATTACTGATGCCATTCAATATCTAATAGACGAACCTAAAAAAGTAGAAGCTCGTCAAGTTGATGGCTGGTGGTTAGATACTGGAAAAAAAGATGATTTGCTCGAAGCAAATCGCATTATTTTGGATACTCGTCTTGAAGCCGCTGTGAAGGGCGAAGTGGACGAACAGAGTCAGGTTATTGGGCGGGTACAAATTGGATTGGGATCTAAGATTATCAATTGCACGGTGCGAGGACCAGTAATAATTGGTAATGATTGCTATTTGGAAAACTGCTTTATCGGACCATATAGTAGTGTAGCGGATAACGTCACTTTAATTGATGCAGATCTCGAACATAGTGTGATTCTACAGGGAGCAAAAGTATTGGGTATTCATCAGCGAATAGTTGATAGCGTCATTGGACAACGTGCCCAGCTTAAAGTTGCGCCACAGCGCCCCAAAGCATTGCGTTTTTTAATTGGTGATGATTCTCAAATTGAACTAGTTTAATTGGTAAAAATAATGACCTTTTCAGAACAAAAACAGTCAAATTCAAAAGAGCAACGCCGCCTACTAGTTACAGGTGGAGCCGGATTTATTGGCTCTAATTTCGTCCACCATTGGTGCAAACAATACCCTGGGGATCGTGTGGTAGTTCTCGATGCTCTCACTTATGCCGGAAACCGCCAGAATCTCTCCAGTTTAGCCGGACATCAAAACTTTCATTTTGTTCAGGGAGATATCTGTAATGATGCTTTAGTAAATGCCCTCCTCAAGGAAGAATCGATCGATACTGTAGCTCACTTTGCCGCTGAATCTCACGTCGATCGTTCCATTTTAGGTCCTGATGCGTTTGTTCGCACTAATGTTGTCGGCACTTTCACTTTATTGGATGCCTTTCGACAGCATTGGGAACGTCGCAATCAACCAAAGAGCGATCGCTTTCTTCACGTTTCTACAGATGAAGTTTATGGCAGTTTAGGTCCTGATGACCACCCATTTACTGAAACTACCCCCTACGCCCCTAACAGCCCCTATTCAGCCTCTAAAGCTGGTAGCGATCATTTAGCCCGCGCTTACTATCATACCTACGGTATGCCCACCATAATTACTAATTGCTCCAATAATTATGGTTCCTACCATTTTCCTGAAAAATTGATTCCCTTGATGTGTATTAATATCTTAATGGGGAAACCCTTGCCAGTTTATGGAGATGGACAAAACGTTCGAGATTGGTTGTATGTTGGCGATCATTGCTCTGCCTTAGACGTGGTAATTCACAAAGGTAAACCCGGAGAAACATATAATATTGGTGGCAATAATGAAGTCAAAAATATTGACCTTGTGAATAAGCTATGCGAGGTGATGAATGAATTAGCAGCAGACTTGCCAATACGTCCAGCCCAAAAGTTAATTACCTTTGTCAAAGATCGAGCTGGACACGATCGTCGTTATGCCATTGATGCCACTAAAATTAAAACCGAATTAGGTTGGACTCCCGCCGAAACTGTAGACGGAGGATTGCGGCGGACAATTGAATGGTACCTGCATAACCGCGATTGGTGGCAACCTTTATTATCGGCGGAGTATCAGGCTTACTATAGTCAAGTTTATACACAAGTTTAATAATTAATCTATCTATGGGGTTAAAAGTATGGAGTTAAAAAAATCTTCACAAATATCAGCAACAGAACCAGATTGGAGCCGCGAACAACTCGATCGCTGGTGGAACCCATCGCGACAACTGCTAAAATCGATTCGGAACTATCAAAAGTGGCAAAAATGCGGAGGAATTTTTGGACGATTTTTCAGTAGTTTGAACGTGATTCAGCATAAATTTTGGAGCGTTATTACAGCATCTGATATTCCCATAAACTGTCAGCTTGGAGGCGGATTAAAACTGACTCATCCGAATGGAGTTGTAATTCATCCAGAGGCATCTATCGGACCAAATTGTCTTATTTTACAACAAGTCACAATTGTTAAAGGAGTAAAAATTGGAGGTAATGTTGATATCGGTGCGGGAGCGAAAATTATTCGCTCTGTAACTATTGGAGATCGTGCCAAGATTGGTGCTAATGCTGTACTTTTATGTGATGTACCAGCCGGAGCAACAGCAGTTGGCATACCTGCTAAAATTATTCAAAATAATACTATTATTAGCGATAATATGGATTAATTACAAACTGAGAGTATAAATCCCATTTTAATAAATTCATCATCCGTAGCACAGGCATCTTGCCTGTGCTATTACCCAAACAAGTAAGATATCTCCTTACATTTACACAATTGAGATGCACCATGACAAATAAAGATTTCAGCACAATCTCACCAATTATACCTCTCACCTAAAAGGTGATAAAGCTTCTCATTAAAAGGATTAAAATAATCCTTCAGCGGTTCCATTACTTCCTCATCAGCAGTAGATTTATCATATTTTCCTACGTTGTGCTTTTTAATTTTGAACTCATCGAGTACTGCCCGATCAAAACGTTCAATATTTAAGAAATCACATACACTATTCAGCATTCCATCTAAATCTTGCTTAAATAAGTCAAAATTCAATACTAGCAGGCTATCTTTGTTAAAATAGTTGTAGTAATTCTCTAGCTGATTGACATATTCGCCTCTGTTGATGTAATCGTAAGGGTATTTTACATTCTGAAAGTTGCCATCTAGTTCTTGATTTATCGCATCGGCAAAGTCCCTTGGATCAGTTATTTCTCTCAAATGTTTATGGGGATTATCGCCAAAGCTATGATACATATGCCATGCCGAATATGCCCTAGATACAGGATTTCTCAAGATAGCAATCATCTTAATCTCCCCTAAGTCTTGTTTGATTAATTTAGGGATATTTTCAAAGTAGATATAGCTAGGCGAGGCATCGCATGTCAGTTTATCCTGTTTATCAACTTTAGAAGGAAAATTTCCCAAATACCAACCAAATCCTTTGCTATAATTATCGGTTCGATCAAAGTATTGAATTTCTTTCCATGAATTATTCTTAAAAATTTGACGATGCTGACTGAGATAGCGATAGAGTGAAGTGCTTCCTCCCTTCTGAGTGCCAATGATTAAAAAGTCAGGTCGCGACTTAATCATGGGATAGGCTATCTTCTTAATCAATTGTTTAATCACTTGAGTTCCTCTGCGGTATTTAACTTGTCCGTATTCTAATTGTTGATGGGTTCTATCTTTGTTTGAGATATTGCAGCACTCTCAATAAAGTAAAAATCTTACTCCTCTCTCCTTTTAGGGGAGGGGTTGGCGGATGGATCAAACTAATTATGGCAACTGCTGCAATATCCCAAGTATATCCCAATGGTTGGCTAATGTCAGTAGTTATTTTTCGGTCTTTGTCGTCTAAACTTTCACGGATACATATATTGTCTGGTCTTCTGATTAGTTTGAGTTTAACTTCATCAAAAATTCACATAAAACCAGAATACTTGTCATATAATTTACAATATTATATGTATTTTATACAAAATAATCTTGGGAAGATAATTCTGTATAAAATTATACAGAATTATTGTTAAACTAAGGTATAAAAACCATTTCTATTAGGGCGATAATTTTGCTATACCAATAGTTTCAATATGCTTGACAGGTAATTTTTTGGTTGTTACAATTCAAAAAGATATAAAAAATCCCACATACCCATCTCAAGCACGCCCTCAGTATATTGACTAAAATAAACCTTTATACAGAGTGCTTTTATTGGGAAAATAATGGGATATACCATAGTTTGTGCTGAGGAATAAAAAAAACTTCCCATTAAGTCAGCGACCAGGGTTTAAACAAAGCGAATCTTTGCTAAATTAGCGGGATATACTTTAGCAAATTGCTGGTAAACCAAGTCCAATAAATTGGGTGCATCAACTACGAAACTCAATTACTTGGAGATTACAACAATGAAAACCATAAATACTCCCTTACTGATAGGGTTACAAATAGCTACGGTTAGCGCGGCTGTGATGACAGCTTATCCGTCGAATGCAGCAATTCTTAGCTTTACAGGACAAGTAAAACCACTTATCACCTCCCCAACGCCAAAGATAATGCAAGATAATTTGCTTCAAGCTTTTAATGAAAAGCAGAACTTTCTTCTTACCCAGGATATTCAAACAAGTAATCCAAATGATTGGAGTAAGCTATTACCTGGAATTCCTCAAGGGACTCGTATTAGTAGTCATTACATATACCTGAATCCTTTAAAAAAACCCATTCAGTTTGTTAATGCTGCGGCTACCTTCATCTTTGATGCACCTATTCTTGGTGTAATTGGCACACACAATCAGCTTCTAGCAACCAATAACTTACTTGGATTAAGTGGTGTTAACTATCCTGGAAATACTAAATTCGGAGCCAGACAGTTAGATAATAAAAACCCTAATGGTAGCAAGGACACCGCAACTTTTCTTAACAATATCTTGAATATTAATTTTACAGCGAGAGATGGAATAGATCCAATTCGAGTCATTACTACATACCTAGAACCCACTCCAGCTAGTACTTCTACTCCCTCTGTTAGTGGTATGGTATTAGGTGATTATGGCTCTTACTTGGACTCAGAAACAGTTAGTGTTCCTGAACCTTTAATGGCAATGGGTTCAACTGTAGCTGTAGCATTAGGAATGCTCTTGAAAAGAAAGAGGGCTAATTAAGGAAAAATTAAAAGCATCAGTAGAGGGAATACCTTTTCCCTCCTACGCTTATCAGTAAATATAATTTTTGACCATAATTTCGTAATTACCAGAAAAATTACTGAAAACTAGGTTTAGACGAAACTGGGGATTGCCAACTAGACAATAAATTAACGGAGGCTAACTTTATGGGAAAATGCAAAAATCCTGTCGTTGCCATTGGGCTAGATTCTGCCCAACCATCCTTACTGGAAAAGTGGATGTCTCAAGGATATCTAAAAAATTTATCCCGTCTAAGGGCGGAGGGGATATATGGACGTTTAGAAAATTTTGATGCCTCCGCTGTAGAAACAGCTTGGACAACCTTTGCTACAGGTTGCACACCTGAAAAAACAGGTTTTTGGGCACAAATGAAGTTTCGTGAAGGCACATACAAATTTGAAACCCGTGCGGCTTACGAATACGAAGAATATGCCCCATTTTACGCACTAGGAGAGGAATATCGGGTAGCAGCTTTTGATGTGCCTCAAGTTAGGCTTAATCATCAGATAAATGGGCTACAAGTTGGAGGTTGGGGCGCTCATTCTCCTCAAGTTCCTAGTGCTTCTTTACCCACATCACTTTTCCAAGAAATTGTTGATAAACACGGAGGACATCCAGGGCTTCATAACGACTACTCAGTATGTCTGGATTTAGGAGGAACCCTTCTACTTGAAGAAAGATTCCAGACAGGTATTGCCCGAAGATCGACTATCTGTCAGGATTTGTTAGAACGGGAAAACTGGGACTTATTTTTAACAGTATTCAGCGAACCTCATTCCGCCGGACATACTTTTTGGCAGTTGAGTCAACCGGATCATCCTCTCTATGAGGTATTGAGTCCTCGCGTCTCACACGATCCATTACTAGCAGTTTATCAGTCAATGGACAAAGCGATTGGTGAGATTTTATCAAAAGTTCCAGATAACGCGATTGTGGTTTTTTTTTCTGCCCATGGCACTGGTGCAGCCACAATTGATTTACCCAGCTTTGTTATCCTACCGGAATTTCTTTATCGCTTCAATTTTCCGGGTAAATATGGCATAGGTTATGGTAAATTATCAGATCCTCTGCCTCCACCATTGACTAAGATGAAATGGAACTACTGGGAGCGACATTTGTGGGGCACAAAATACGATGCAAATCCCATCAGAAGTTTTCTCAGACGGGAAACTCCAACTCGTATCTTTAATCTAATTGAACCATTTATTGACTCTACCGAAAAACCTGATTTAATCTCACCATTTCAACTGAGACGGCAGGGAGAAAAAGTTGTTCCTTGGAATCCAGGTCAATGGTATAAACCCCTATGGCCTACTATGAAAGCCTTTGCTTTACCAAGTTTTGCAGAAGGTTATATTCGGATTAATCTCCAGGGAAGAGAACCACAAGGAATAGTCCCTCCATCAGAGTACAATGCAATTTGTGATGAAATTTGCCAGAAACTTTACGCACTAAAAGATGCCCGGAAAGGCATCCCAATGGTAGAAAAAATTATCCGGACAAGAGAAAATCCCCATGACTCTAATCCCAAATTACCTGATGCCGACTTAGTTGTGGTTTGGCAGGAAGAGTATGCTACCGACGTAGTAGAAAGTCCTGATTATGGGCGTTTTGGTCCCTTACCTCCCTACCGGGCAGGAAGCCATCGTCCTGAAGGATTTATCTTGGCTTGTGGTCCAGGTATTGAGCCAGGTTCTAGTTTACCAACTCATCATGCCCTGGATCTTGCCCCAACTATTCTAAATTTAATGGCAGCACCAATTCCTGATTATCTTGATGGTAAACCCATAGAACTTGTCACAAGTCAAACCGCTGTCGATACATCTGCCTGAGTTGAGATTATTCTTGAAAAGGTTTATCTACAACTAGCATAGTTTATTCGTTTGTAGTAGGCGATTCATCGCCTCAATAAGCGATAAATCGCTTACTACTAACTCCTCTTGAGGTTTGTCTTGGCAAAGTCTATTATAAATATGGGAGGAATATTGCTGAACAATGGCTAACTATCTAATTCTAGGAGGTTCTGGTTTTATTGGCGGCAATCTAGCAAGAGGATTGGTTGCTAAGGGTGAACGTCCAAAGATTTTTACCCGTTCCAGTTCTTCCATCACCAACATAGAGGATATTTTAGATCGAGTCGATATTATCTATGGTGATTTCATGGATGATGTGGCAGTGCGGCGGGCGACGAAAGGGATTGATATTGTATTTCATTTTATCTCAACTACTTTCCCAAGCATGACAATTGAAAGTAGTGTTTATGATGTTTTTTCCAATCTCGTGCCCACCATCCGTTTAGTTGAAATATGTAGAGAAAATGGAGTCAGGAAAATTGTTTATGGATCGTCAGGAGGAACTATCTATGGCGAACCACAGGAAATCTGTATTTCTGAATGTCATCCTCTCCAACCAGAGTCTGCCTACGGTCAAAGCAAATTAACTATTGATAATTACCTGAGTTTTTATGCTCGAACTACAGAACTAGATGTTAATATATTGAGAATATCCAACCCATTTGGTCCCGGACAAAAACTTTTAGGAGTTCAAGGGCTTGTCGCTGTTTCTATGGGCTGTGCCTACTACAATCGAATTCTCAAAATATATGGTGTGGGAGAGTCAGTTAGAGACTACATATATATAGAAGATCTAGTTGATGCTATCATAATCGCAGGGGGAAAACCTGGTTCTTCTATTGTGAATATTTCATCGGGAATTGGTCACAGTGTCATGGAAATAGTTCAGTCTATTGAAGAAGTTTGTGGCAAGAAGATTCGCAAAGAATTTATCCCGCCTCGTCCTGGAGATATCCAAGTTAGTATCTTGTCAAATAAGCTAGCATCTGAAATGTATGACTGGCGACCAAGAGTAGATTTTAAAGAAGGATTATCTATGACCTGGGCACATATTGTAAATAGAATGAAACCAGCCTAAATTATTTAGATATTCCACTTTATCTTATTCATTTTTCTTCAAGGTAGGTTAGACAAATATGCAGCAAATACATGTTGGCTTTTTTTCGGCAAAAGACTATCTAGATAAAACAGAACTATCTGGCGTTATTTACAATACTCATCAAGCATTGAAGTCAAGAGACATGGAAATTATTGGTGTGAGGAATCCCATAAATCATTCTGGATATTTCAAAAAAATTAAAAGAAATATAGATAAATTTATTCCGGTAAAAAGCACCAGTATCAGGGACTCTAAAGCAAGATTTGCTGGTAATTTTCAGAAAAGGATTAAGGCTGGACCCTGTGATTTACTTTTTTGCCCTTTCTCCTCAACCGAATTAAGTTTTTTGGCAACGAGTTTGCCTATTGTTTATTTATCAGATGCTACAGTCAAACAAATTAACGAAACCTATAAGATTTACTCAACTCCAGAAGAATTTATATTAGCTTCCCAAGAGGAGACTGCGGCTATATCGAGAGCTAATAAGTTAGTATATTCTTCGGAATGGGCTGCTAATTCTGCTGTCTCTGACTATGGTGCAAATCCGAACAAAATTGAGATTGTGCCCTTCGGTGCTAATGTAGAAAAGGAAAAGGTTCCTGAAGTTAATCAAATTTTAAATAAATGTCTTAATTCAAGATGTCGCTTATTGTTCATTGGCACAAATTGGACGAGAAAGGGTGGTAATATTGCCTTTGAAACACTTGTATCTTTGATAAATCAGGGGATTGATGCGGAATTACTGATGATTGGCTGTATTGTACCTCCTGAATTTAAACATGAACGAGTAAAAGTCATGCCATTCTTGAATAAAAACATTCCTCAACAACAGGAACAATATTTTAAATTATTGTTAGAATCCCATTTCTTAATCTCTCCCACCCGCGCTGATTGTTCCCCGATGGTATTTGCAGAAGCCAATGCCTATGGTATTCCAGTCATCACAACTGATGTGGGCGGAATTCCGACAATTATCAGGAATGGGCGCAACGGTTACATGTTCCCACTCTCTGCATCTAGCGATGAATACGCTAATTTAATCGCTACTAATTTCTCTGATAAAGACACCTATGAACAGTTAGTAAGATTTTCCAGAGAAGAATATGAAACCCGCTTAAACTGGGATACATGGGGTCAACGTATCTATGATATTATGAAAGATACTATCAACTATAGCGGTTCTCATTTATCTGCGGTACAGTTTTAATCTCTCTCCAACAAGAAGAGAGGCTTTAAAATTAGCCCCCTTCCCTTGTAGGGAAGGGTGTTGGGGGTTAGGTTTGAATGTACTCCATTCATTTGAGAAACGCTATAGTTTATCAGTTGTGTCGATGTCTATAAATAAGGGAGAATCAAGATTAAATTCCTCAAACTAGCCATCTTATTTGCAGTAACATTAGCTTTAGCCCTAATTGTTCCTCATTTAATTAACAAAGTTAATCCTAACCCCATATCCCTATCAGAACAATCTCCATCGGGACATGTAGTTTTAGGTACTAACCTGAATGGCATTGCCAATTGGTCAACCCAAATGCCATTTGTAGATGCTTTTAAATCCTCTCATCAATGGATTACTCAGTGTAACCCCAAAGATTTAGGCTGTAGTAAATCTTGGGATACTCATGAATTCGCTCAACTAGACTTAGACGAAAATGGCTGGGTGAAATCATTGCCAAAACCCGAAGATTCTCCAGAATATACCCGTGTCAGCACAGTATTATTCAAAAGTGTTGATAAGTATCCAGGTGGACAATATCTTGTCCTTTATGATGGAGAAGGAAGTATCGAATATAGATTTGATGCCACCAAAGATAATGCGGCTTCTACACCTGGAAGGGATGTTATCAATGTTACACCTTCAAATAAAGGTATCTATCTGATTATTACCTCAACTGATCCCAATAAAACTGGGAATTATATTCGCAACATTCGGGTGATTCCCGCCCAATACGAACAAACCTATCAGTCTAAAATATTTAATCCCAACTTTATTAACAAAATCAATAAATTTAAAGCCCTCCGCTTCATGGATTGGATGGATACGAATAATTCCCTCCAAAGTGAATGGGCAAATCGCCCCAAGGTACAAGATTCCTCCTACACTGAGAAAGGAGTGCCTGTAGAAGTTATGGTGCAACTCGCCAATAAATTAAATGTTAACCCCTGGTTTAACATGCCTCATCTGGCTACTGATGAGTATATTACTAACTTTGCTAAGATAGTAAAAAATAGCTTAAAACCAAATTTAAAAGCTTACGTTGAGTTTTCCAATGAAGTTTGGAATCAGCAATTCAAACAACAACAATATGCAGTAAAGCAAGGAAAAAATAGGTGGGGCAACGATAAAAATAATCCGCAGATGCAATGGTATGGAATGCGCACGGCTCAGATGTGTGATATTTGGGAAAATAACTTTGGTAGTGAAAAGAATCGCGTAGCCTGTGTCATTAGTACTCACACTGCTAGCAAAGGGATAGAAACTTCAGGATTAGATTGTCCATCTTGGGTAGCCGAAGGAAATAAACCCTGTTATCAACATGGGATTGATATTTATGCTATCAGTGGATATTTTGGTAGTGGTTTGGGTAAACCGCAGAATTCCACTACAGTAGAGTCTTGGCTACAGGAAGCAGACGGTGGTTTTGCTAAAGCTTTTGCAGCCTTAAAAGGGGAAGGCTCCCTCGGTAGTAGCTTACCAGATACTTATCAAAAATTTCTCTATCATGCACAAGTAGCTAAACAGAAAAATCTTCAGTTAGTGGTTTATGAAGGAGGACAACATATTGTTGGCTCTCAAGGAGTTCAAAACAACGATAAACTCACTAATTTCTTCATCAACTTAAATCGCAGCCCAGAAATGTACAATCTATACACACAACTCCTGAATGATTGGCAAAAAGCTGGTGGCAATTTATTTATGCACTTCTCAGATATAGGTAAACCCAGTAAATGGGGCAGTTGGGGTGCTTTGGAACATGTAAATCAAGACAGCTCCCCCAAATACAAGGCTCTGATGGATTTTATCTCGAAGAATTATTAATTAATAGTACTATATTATCACTTTTTACAGAGTAAAATAGACAGGACTTACGCACAAGTCGTCAGAAACCTGGTTTCTTTGTCAACCTCGATTGTCTAAACCCACAATTTTTTTGAGAAACCGGGTTTCTTTCCGTATAATTGGCGTGACGAATCTCCTTTATGGAAGCTTCATCGTATCTTTACAAGCAACCTCTTAGATCCTGTGGTATTCTCGGATATAAGAGGAATTACGAATTTCCCTCTGAATAAAGTCATCATTCAATCCCGTGTATCCCTGAACACCAATTGTTTGATTATTCAACAGGGTTAACTTGTTATAATAGTCAAAATTCTTCCTAGTATTAATCTCGGTTCTGATCCATAAATTTTTTGTCCTTTACCTATCTACTTGTACCATTTGTAGTAGCTACTCGCTCCCACACTAAGCTGACAACTAATAGTGGAAAGATATAAGAGGTAACAAGTCGCATCTACAACCATCAGACAAAAAAATACTCACAGCTAAATAATTGGATTGGACTGACAATGCACCATACTTTAAACCCCTCTATATTTTCCTACAAGGCAACCAAAAAATTAGCCAGGAGAGGGCTACTATTTTTGATGACTTTAGCCTTCATTGTTATCAATCCTATTTTCTTCAGTAATGCCCAAACTTCCCTCAATACATCATTAGGAACTAACCTGAGTGGCATCGCCGAATGGTCAACAGAAATGCCATTTGTAAACGCCTTTAAATCTTCAAGACAATGGATTACTCAATGCGTGAAAACTGATCCAGGATGTCGAGGAGTTTGGGATACTGGTGAATTCGCTAAACTTGATTTAGATCAATATGGTTGGGTAAAATCCTTACCAGCACCAGGAGATTCTCCCGAATACACCCGTGTTGCAACAACCATGTTTAAAGGTATTAATCAGTATCCCGGTGGACAATATCTGGTTCTCTATGATGGACAAGGTACTATCGATTACAGGTTCGATGCTACCAAGGTATCTTCTACACCGGGAAGAGATGTAATCAACGTCACGCCATCTAACTCAGGTATCTATCTGGTTATTACCTCAACTGATCCCAATAAAATAGGTAATTATATTCGCAACATTCGAGTTATTCCCACCGCCTACGAACAAACTTACGAGTCGCAAATCTTCAATCCCCAATTCCTCTCCAAAATCAATAAATTTAAAGCACTCCGCTTCATGGATTGGATGGATACGAATAATTCTCAGCAAAAGGAATGGGCAAATCGACCAAAGGTAGACGATGCCTCATACACTGGGAAAGGAGTTCCCGTAGAAATCATGGTGGAATTAGCAAATCGGTTAAATGTTGACCCCTGGTTTAATATGCCCCACATGGCTACCAATGAGTATATTGCCAACTTTGCCCAGGTAGTAAAAACTCGTTTAAAGCCGAATTTAAAAGCTTACGTCGAGTTTTCTAATGAAGTTTGGAATGCGAGTTTTCAACAATACCAGTATGCTTTAGCACAAGGGAAAGCAAAGTGGGGACAGACTAAAACGAATACCCAGCTCCAATGGTATGGAATGCGCACGGCTCAAATGTGTGATATCTGGGAAAATACCTTTGGTAGTGAAAAGAATCGCGTAGTCTGTGCCATCAGTACTCAAACCGCAGTAAAAGGTCCAGAAAAATCAGTATTAGACTGTTCCTATTGGGTGGCTGAGGGCAATAAACCCTGTTATCAACATGGTATTGATGTTTATGCCATCACTGGATATTTTGGCGGTAAATTAGGACAACCTGGAAATACCACGATGATAGAATCTTGGTTGAAGGAATCAGATGGAGGTTTTACTACAGCCATTCAAAGATTCACAAATCCCAACCTGCCGGATTCAATTCCCAGTATTTATAAACTCTTTACCTACCATGCCAATGTCGCCAAAACCAAGGGGCTTCAATTAGTAGCTTATGAAGGGGGTCAACATATTGTTGGTAGTAACGGAGTGGAAAATAACCAAAACATTACTAATTTTTTCATCGCACTAAATCGCCGTCCGGAAATGTACAGTCTCTATACCGACATGCTGAATAAGTGGAAAAATGCTGGTGGGACTTTATTTATGAACTTCTCCGATATCGGGATACCCAGTAAATACGGGAGCTGGGGAGCTTTAGAACATGTAAATCAAAATACTTCCCCCAAATACAAGGCTCTGATGGATTTTATCGCCCAAAATCCTTGATGAACTAGTAATTATTACAGCCCTTTTCAGGTAAGTAAGATACATAAAAACCCGGTAACTTCGGCGAAACCGGGTTTTTGGTCTGTACTTCATGCAACTGAAAACCGCTATAATACAAACCTACATTCAACCCTCAATCGTAGGACAGGCATCTCGCCTGTCACTCAAAGCAGATTCTTACAACATACCTCCAACCTACCTATTTAATCTAGATTACGCTAAATCTGGAAACGTCCGCTTAAATTCATCAATTAACTCATCAAGCTCTTCCAAAGCTTGATTCACATCAATTCTCAGAATCCCCAGATTCGGTTGCTCCAATAGCTTAACTAAAGCCTCTCGTTTACTTTCTATTACGGCAACTCTTTCGCGAATTGTTTTTGGATTCATGGGTTACTACCTTTACTTAATCTAATCTTGAATCACCATAGAGTATCTCCTAAAACCAGAGAGGTGTGAGAGATACTCTATAAAACTGATAACTGATAACTTGCACCAGTCGCAATCAGCCTCGGCGATTGGAAATCGCGCCTATACAAACCAAGTCTGCCTGCGCAGACTAACAAAAAATCGAGGGTTTCAGAACCCGCGAAGGCGGGTTTTGTCTGTGTAGCTGCGGTTTCAACCGCCCAATTAAGATTGGTGCAAGTTATCAGTAAAACAGACTATCCTAAATATCTGATGATATCAGTTTTCAAACAAATAATTGAAAATAGCCAATATAAAACCTAAGCTAATTCAATTTCCGGGCATCTAGCTTAAAAAAGGCGGACGCTTAGGGATATGTCGCTTATGCTTAACCGCTTCTGAAATAAACCGTTTAAGGGCTTTCTCTCTGTTTTTCATAAATGCTGACCAAAATCCCGGCTGAAACTCATCCATCGTTTTCGCCAACGCCCAAACATCAACCGCTAGGATATTATAAAGCGTTTCATCCTCCTGCTTAAGCGAATTAAGCTGATCTTGAAGGAGGCGTGTTTTTGAAGACGTTTGTTGATTTTCTTCTTTAATCATTTTAAAGACTCTGCTATGGGAACACAATGGCAGACAAACCCAAAACCTGACGGACAAAAAATGGAACACGATTAAACCCGACTCCGGCGGGCTGATGCTTTGTGACTGATTGAGCCTGTGACACAGGCTCCCTGAGATAGAAAGTCTGAACGTTTTAACTCCAAAGTCTTGAGATAATAGACTTGACACCGCACCAACCCGATATCCACAGCACTCGATCCCAAAAACAGTTTGAGATGCCACCCCCTAACTAGGATAATAAAGTTAGAGTGCTTTTTTTGTATTGGATCGCTTAATTAAAGATGTTACGCCAAATTTCCTTGGGAACGTTAGGTTTATCTGTCGGTGGCTTCCTCGCTATCATGGGTTTTGTAGCTTACGCTACGGAAAATGCCACTTTAAATCTGGTGGGATTTTTCTATGGTATTCCCCTTGTCTTGGGTGGTCTTGCCCTGAAAGCTAGTGAACTCAAACCTGTACCCCTTAGTCAACCAACGCCACCTCCGATACTAAAATTGCGGGAAGAAACTGCTACCCCCACCCAAAAGCAGATTCGTCTGGATGTAACCCGGTATCGCTATGGACAAAAAGCTCATCTGGATGAAGCCCTGGAGCGCTTGGGGCTATCCCCTAGTGATGAGGAACGACCTTTGCTGACAAGTTTACGCGAAATTGAGGTTGAGGGCGCTTATGGGTTAGTGCTAGAATTCACCTCGCCGATGATTCTTTTGGATAAGTGGAAAGAAAAACAGGAAAAGATTGAGAAGTTTTTTGGTCCCGGTATTCGAGTTACTTTATCTCAATCCGAAGAAGACAAGGTTGATGTAGCTTTGGTTGCCAGATGTTGTTAGTTGTTGGTTGTTAGTTGTTGGTTGTTGGTTTTTAGTCAAGCAAATGATAACTGTGACAAGGGTATCGCTTGTTCTACAACAAATAACAAATAACAAACAACAAATAACAAACACTTACTTTGCCAATCTCACTACATACCACTGTAAATACTCTCCCGGTTCAACATCTAATTCACAAGAGGTTTCCATGAGATATTTTGCTTGTTCATCTACTGAGGAGAATTTCTGCAAATCTCGTGGTAAGTTATCCTGACGACTTACCAAAATACCTTTGAGTTTTGCTAATAATTCCTCTGGTGTCAGGAATTGCTCTAGTTGGTTAGTTTCGAGGACAACATAAGCATCCTCTTGATACATGATAGAATCTGGCATTATTTTGTCCTATACTAGTTAATAGTTAATGGCTAATTACTAATTACTAATTGCTAATTGCCACTCCCTAGCCCCCAGCCC
>NZ_JAMZMM010000607.1 GCF_024178385.1 Limnofasciculus baicalensis BBK-W-15
TAAGGCGCTCGATGTCTTAAGAATCCCCGTGTCTTTAGACCGGGGAGTGTCAATATAAGAGGAACAAAGGTAATCAGGTTTAGACAGAGTTGAGTAATGGTACAGCAAAATATTTCCCCACAAAACTGAAAAAAAAATTAAAAAACCCGATTTAGGGGCTTGCGCTATTGATTTTTTTTTGTTAAAATTAGATAATGGAAATCCGTGCCTAAATTTTATTAGAGTCACCACTCCCATTATCATATAATACCACAACCAAGTCAAGTATAACCGGGGGCATCAAAAAAATCTGCGTCTTTATGCTATCTTTGTCAATACCCTCGCCCCAATTCCTTCATGGTTTCTGCTGGAAAAATTCATCGCCTAGGCTTTAGCTGCCTAGTTACCCTACCTTTCACCGCTGCTTTGGCACTCCTGCCACCTGCGATCGCACAAAATGCCGATCCCGTATTACCATTAGATGGCAGTGCGACACCCTTAGACTTAACCGATCCTAACAACCTGCGACCTTTGACTCAAGGAGCTAGTATCCTAAGTTTACAAAGCGGACAGCGTTTGATGAGTGAGGGAAATCAGGCGATTGAAGCAAAAGACTATGCCTCAGCTACACAAAAACTCCAACAAGCCCGTCAGGTATTCAATCAGTTATCGAATTTCTATCAACAACTTTCTACCAGTTTTTCCGGTATCGATAATCGGATTTACGATTCCCTCCGCCAAAAAGCGCTAGACACTGCTGAAATGCGAGATCAAGCCACCTATAAGCTGGCGGTAGTCCATCAGTCACAAAATCAGCCAGAATTAGCTGTACCGCTACTGATCCAAATTATTCGCTCTCAGAATCCTACCCGGGATCTTGGTAAAACCGCCTATCAGCAGTTGGTAGAAATCGGCTTTATCGATACAGGTTTGCAAGATGGGCAGCGTTTTATGACTGAGGCAAGTCAGGCTGTAGACAATCAGGATTATGAATTAGCTGCCCAAAAACTCCAACAGGCGCGTCAGATTTTCAATCTATCCTCTAATTTCTATCAACAACTTGCTTCTAGTTTTTCCGGTATCGATAACCAAATTTTTGATACTCAACGGCAAAAAGCCGTAGAAAATGGGGAAATGCGCGACAAAGCTACCTATCAGCTTGCACTAGTCCATCGGGCGCAAAATCAGCCAGAATTGTCTGTACCACTGTTGATTCAGATTATTCGCTCTCAGAATCCCACTAGCGAGTTGGGCAAGAAAGCTTATCAGCAGTTATTTGAGATTGGCTTTGTCGATTCTCCTTATGCGGGATTGGGTGGGAATCTCCCCACCTCTTCTGCTGCTCCACAGCGTTAAATTGAATGTAGCGCAATTTAGAAATTTCACCAGCAGGATTGACAATTTTTATGATTACTCTAGAGCAAGTTAAATCAATGATCGAGAAGGAGATACCCGATGCTGAGGTACAGGTGCAGGATTTAACTGGCACTGGCGATCACCTCCAAGCTATTGTTGTATCATCTCAGTTTGAAGGGAAGAGCTTGGTGAAACAGCATCAGCTTGTTTTCGCCGCCCTGAAACAGCCATTGGAAAGTGAAGCGATTCACGCCCTAGCGTTGAAAACCTACACGCCTCAAGCATGGAAAGCTACAACTCAGACGGCTTGAGATGATTATGCTAAGGCGCTAAACTAAAGCTATCGAAAACTTTACATTCGGAATTGGATCGAAATTATGACACCAGAAATCAAAGAGCGGATTGACACGTTACTTAAAGGAAACAAAGTTTTGGTTTTCATGAAGGGGACAAAACTCATGCCCCAATGTGGTTTTTCCAATAATGTAGTTCAGATTCTGAATACCTTGGGTGTCTCTTACGAAACGATCGACATATTAGCGGATCAAGAAATTCGTCAGGGGATTAAGGAATATTCTAATTGGCCGACTATTCCCCAAGTCTACGTTGACGGCGAATTCATCGGTGGCTCAGATGTAATGATCGAATTGTATCAAAATGGGGAATTACAGGAAAAACTGGAAGTAGCACTGGCTTCCTAGATTAAACAATCGATTGTTAATGGTTTAAGTCATCTGGCGGTTAAAACCGCATCTACACAAACAAAACCTGCCTCCGCAGGTTTCAAAGCTACTAATTTGATCTTAGTCCGCGAAGGCGGACTTTGTTTTTGTAGCCGCGATTTCCAATCGCTTTGGCTTAAATGTTGAGGATCAATTAAGTGTACCTCATTACTGCGAAAACCGCTGTAATGGTTTAAGTCATCTGGCGGTTAAAACCGCATCTACACAAACAAAAACTGCCTCCGCAGGTTTCAAAGCTACTAATTTGATCTTAGTCCGCGAAGGCGGACT
>NZ_JAMZMM010000608.1 GCF_024178385.1 Limnofasciculus baicalensis BBK-W-15
CTCACTCCTAGCCCCTAGCCCCTAGCCCCTTTCCTAGGGCGAAATCCAAACCAATTTTCAAAAGACCATGACATTGAAGCTAGAATGGTGATACCGGGATACTTTCTAAAGGCGGGTTCATTCTTCTCAAAGAAAGCATGACCACCGATTGCCAAGACTTGAGTTAGTACGAGGCAAACCAGAGTTAACCGCCAATCGTAGAATAGTAGGAATACGGCTGCGATCGCAAGTAAATTAGTAATGTGGTGCAGCACTTGATTGATCGGATGCTGATGGGAAGCAATGAAATGGGCTTTTGCCTCATCAAAGTAGTTCACAGGGATTCTCTCCTAGAATGACTGGCAATAAGGTATCACAAATATTACAGTTCCGTTATATATAACGGCGAAATCACCAACTTCTCCAAGAAGTCGGTGATTTCAAGGCTCTTCATGGCGATTATGGAGAGGCGGGAATTGGCACGTTGAGGTTTTCTGATTCTCGCATAGCGGTGAGATGTTCTTGGGAGAATTCATCTAATTTAGCAAAAAATTGACCTTCTTGAATCTGAATTCCTAGGGCATCAATGACTGAGATAAAATCTATAAAGCTGGCATTGTTATAGTTTTTATCTTCGTAAGCTTTGATTTGCTCTTCTGTGATATTGCATAAATATGCTAGTTCTTTTTCGGTAATTTTCAAAGCAATTCTGGCTTTGATTAAAAGATCTGATAGTTGGTTAATCTCATCGATATTGAGAAGGATTGCTTGGTTTGGGTTATGGGCAATCAGAGTTTCATATTCAGTAATTTCATTTTGAAGACTTTCAAGCTGACTGTAATGGGAATCTATCAGAGATTGCCAATCAAGAGGATGGCGTTTCCGCTTTGCTTCATCAGTTTGCAATCCTGCTATTGCCCAGCGAAATTTAGCAGCTTGTTCTTGGCTGAATTCATACTGAATCTGGTTTTTAATCATGGCTCCCACCTCAGTAAATCTATGGCGATGATGCCTTTAGTATTTTTAGATCGATCTCGCTGAAAGAAGTCTATTGACATTGTGCCATAATTATCTGCTATTTGGTCTGAGCGAAAAATCTCGCCTTTATACTTAATTTTCTGTGCCGCTCTTTTGTCGTCATAATTTAATAAAGTGGGGGCAATCCTTTGGAGAAGGGTAAAATCAACGTCTTCTGAATCCCAACAGGCATCAAAATCCTTCGGGTTGGCTTCGCTGGTGACAAAGCTCCCATTAATATAGATACTGCGGCAACCTGCAACTTTTAATTGTGCCATTGCTGTTTCTAATCCTTGAATCATTTGGAGTCGTTTCCAGGTTGTGCCATATCTCTCTTTAAATTCTGACCACTCTGTCCAGTATATTCCCGGTGGGAGGTTCCCGTTTTCATCAAATGGCGGTATCATTGGCGATTGCAAGTAAATTAGTAATGTGGTGCAGCACTTGATTGATGGGATGCTGGTGAGACGCGATAAAGTGGGCTTTTGCCTCATCAAAGTAGCTCATAGAATTCTCCTAAAGTGACATGGACTTATTAGACAAGATTGCCTAAATCCCGGAAGGGTGAAGCATTGGTTCAGAAAATCCTAATTTTACCAGCTATTTAGCAGCGCCAAACCTGACACTCCTGAAGTCACTACCGTTGCACTAGTCCCCCTCTTGCAATTCCTGCCCATCTACTTCTGTTAATTTAACCTTATTGTAAATATCCGCTAGGGAAATTTGAAAAGATACCGAAGAAAGCGCAATTACTTCATCTGATTCATCATATTCGCCAAAAGACCATCGCTTATTATTAGTTTTATAAAAATGTTCTACATAAATCCTATTTTGGTCAATTAATAGATATTCTGCAAAGCTAGGAATAGTCCGGTATGCTTGAAACTTTTCACCGCTGTCATACCCTTTCGTTGACTTTGATAAAACTTCTATAATGACTTGCGGATTGGTAATCATATCCGTGCGATCGTTATAATAATTGGGTTCTCCAGCAACTATCATCACATCGGGATAAGTGTAGATGCGCCGCTTCGGTATCCATAGACGAACATCACTCATGAAAACTTCATAATCGAGTTTTTTGAAGGCAAAATTCAGATCGGCATAGAAATTGCCAGCGATGCGATTATGATTAGTAGATCCACCTGCCATATGAAAAATTTCACCGTCAATGTATTCGCTTTTGTAGTCAACCGCCTCCTCTAGTGCTAGATATTCCTCTGGAGAGTAGTATCGCTGTTGGGTAACTTGCATGGTTCTATGGGGGAGCATTTGATCGAGACTTACTCCCAGTATATCCCTTTGGGGTAGATTGCTGTTGTACCCTCTCCCCCAACCCC
>NZ_JAMZMM010000609.1 GCF_024178385.1 Limnofasciculus baicalensis BBK-W-15
TTGATGGATATGTCAGCACAAAAGCCGTTTAAAGCAGGTTCATTGAATTCATAGTAAGTTAAAATTTGATTGCAATCAGAAATAGAAATCTCTAAGTTAATATCATTAGCTCTGATTTTATTAAAAATCTCCATACTACCAGGCATCGCATCAATATTAATGCCTCGCCAACCTTGTAAGTAAAAGCGATAAGTATTAGAAAATCTTTGTGGGTGATGTGCTCCTACATCTACATAAAATCCCTGTTTTTTACCTTCAAAAAAACGTGAAATTATCATATCTTCACCTTCTTGTGAATAGGACAGATTATGGTACAGATACGGCTCTTTAGGATAGAGATAAAATTTTTCAGGAAAAGCGGCAACCTGAAATCCATTTTTAAGCCTATTGTAAATATTTCTAGTTTTTCTAAAAATTAAGTTCACTTTGTAAATCCTCTTAAGCTGCTAGATACCAGTCACCTCTGATTAAAACGACTCCGATCCCACTCAAAGCCACATTACCAGTTTTATAAAAATCTCCCGCTTCAACATCAATAAAGCCAATGTATCCTTTAGGCCAGTCCGCTTCTACACCATTGACCGTAATCCTTGCACCTACTAGATACCTACCCTTAGAATATGGAAAATCTTGAATTCTACATTTGATCTTGCCTATATGAGGAATTGAAGAAAATGTAGTACCAGCATAATCACTGTAGAAAACAGAGATAGTATCTCCCAATCCATTATGTATAGAAAAACCTAAACTTACATTTTTAAGAGGATTATTAGTATTTGTCTTATAGTGAAAGACTAATACTAATTCCTCTCCACAAGCTGCGGCTACTAGATTATTACCCGCCGAATTCTCTATAGAAAAACCAGTAAGTATTATGTCTCCGGTACCTGAACGGTTGATATCTGTCAGCTTTGTTTCCCTCGTCTGTTCTTCTAAATCTATTAGATAAAAATTAATTGATGATTTATTGTCACCATCAAATTTAATCTGTCCTGAACGCAACACGACGACTCGTGAACATAGTTTTTCTATTGCTGCCATCTGATGACTCACAAATAAAACTGTCCTCCCCTCTTTCCCCACATCCTCCATCTTCCCCAAACACTTCTTCTGAAACGCTGCATCCCCTACCGCCAACACCTCATCCACTACCAAAATCTCCGGTTCCAAATGCGCCGCCACCGCAAATGCCAGCCTAACGTACATCCCCGAAGAATACCGCTTCACTGGCGTATCTAAAAACTTTTCCACCTCCGCAAACGCCACAATCTCATCAAATTTTCGCTTAATCTCCAACCTACTCATCCCCAGAATAGCACCATTGAGAAAGATATTCTCTCTCCCCGTTAACTCCGGATGGAATCCCGTACCTACCTCCAATAAACTAGCAACTCGCCCCTTAATCCGGATACTTCCTGTAGTTGGTTCCGTAATCCGACTTAAAATCTTCAATAATGTAGATTTACCCGCCCCATTCCGTCCAATAATCCCAACTCTATCCCCCTGCTTAATCTCAAATGATACATCCTTCAGCGCCCAAAACTCTTCAGATGCTGGGTTCGGGAAACTTTTCCCCCAAGGCTTTAGTAACTTCCGTCCCAGCCCTTTAACCCCATTAGCAATGACATCTCGCAGCGCCGTATAATTCTCCTGCTTCTGATGACCAATTATATACTTTTTCCCCAGATTATCGACCTGAATTACCGTATCTGACATCACCCATTACCTAATTGTAATCTACATTGATCGAAGAGATAATTAATAGCACCAAACAATTCATCTAAATCCGAAATATAGTAGCTCTTAATATTTTTCACAAATCGGTCTAAACTTAATTTGCCAAACTCCCAGATCTTGCCATTTGAGACAATGCCAAACAAAGTTTGTTCTGGACTCTCATTTATTTTTTGAGCTGCCACCATTTCTGCGGCACACTCCCCCCATCCTTCCGTAAAATTATCCTTTTTAGCTTCAACTATCACCAAATAAGGTCGATCGAAAATTACTTTACCTTGTGGAGACCTTTGTGCGATCGTATAATCAGGTACTCCAGATAAGTCTTCATCATACTCTAAAGCTTCGTGGCTCCAGAGCATATAGTCTTCCAGGTAATAATTTTTCCAAATTTCTTTTAAAATTGGATAGATTAAATTTTCACAAATAGCTAATTCAGAGTTCTCTAAGACTACCTCTCTCAGACTAAACTCTATTTCTCCTCGTAAATAATCACTAATTGCCAAATTTTGAGGAATTATATAATTATTCTCTTGGTAAGTTAGATTAAATTTTTTAATTACGGAACGAATATTTTTATATGAACTAAAAGACATTTAGC